>JBOGRG010000164.1:0-1539 GCA_050749365.1 Nitrosopumilaceae archaeon | reverse complement strand
TCACACCAGTCCTAAGCTTTGTTTCATCAATTCCAAGTCTCTTGCAGGCATCTTTTTTTATCTTAAAGGGAGCATGTACAAGAAACTCGCCACGAAATTTTGTATTCCATGTCCTAAGCTCAATTGTCTTTTTGCCTTGAACTATTAGATCAGCATAAGGCTGTGATACAGACAGACATTTCATCCTAGTTTCTTCCTAACACATTCAAGACTCGATTTGGAATATCGTTTAATCTACTGACAGCCAAAGTGTTGTCGTATCCAAGACGCTTAAGGTTACTTGCAATTATTGTTGATATGGGAGTGCTTGGCCCTACTCCAATTGCAACCATCTTGATTCCCAAAAGCTTGAAGGTGTGTATCATTACACGAGCCGAATCAGGATCAGATGGTTCGCCATCAGACAAGGTAAGAAAGATGTCAGGCTTTTTTGAGCGCAACATAGGAAGCATTAATGAATACACCTCAGCTAGTGGTGTTCCTCCATTTGCCTTAATCTGAGCAAGTCTTTTTGCAGCAATATTGTTCCATTTTATATTCTCAGGCTTTACCTGCCAGCACATTACTTGCTTTTGTTCAGTATTAAAGGCATAGACAGAAAACTTTACTTTTAAAAATGCAAGAACCTCGCACAAGGCAAGTGTAGCTTTTTTGTATTCAACCTGCTCGTTTGCTATGCTGGATGAGTGATCAAGCAATACGACAATCCTTGTCTTGATGGTTATCTTTTGGTCTGTAAGGAAAGGAGTATGGCCTTCGATGTAGGATTCTTCATCAAATTCATCTCCTGCAGTAACATGCTGTTCCTTCCAGCCTGTCTTCCACTCTTTGAACTTTGTCTTCAGATTGCTTATCAGATCAGTATCGTAGATCTTTGTCTCATCAACGTTCATTGAGGAAGGAACACTAATTCCAATACTTTCAGTACCTAACCCACGATTTTCATTTCTAAGATTTTCTTCAAGTAAAACTCTGAACTCTTCAAAGACTGTCTTTCCTTCAGAGATTCGCTTTGGATCAAGCTCGCCAAAACCGCCTTCACGGAATTTTGCTATCTTGCCTATTGCCTTGTCAATTTCATCTGATATTGCAATGCCAGAGCTAAGCTTTGGTATTGCTAAAGGAATAGTAAGCAACGGATCAATTTCCAAAATTTTTAGTATCTCAGGAATCTTCTTTTCAAGCCACTCTGTATCATAGTTGTTATCAATGACTTGCTTTATTGCATCTTTTGCAAAATCTGTTGCCTTGACAATTTTTTCATATTGACTTGGTGTAACTTCGCCTTTGATATCGCCCATTAGAAAATACTGGAAAAATCCTTCAACAATTCTTGATTTCCCATAAAGCGAGTTCAATAAAGGACGGTAAAGCCAAGCAAGACTGTAGCTGAATATTATTTCTTCATCCATTCCTTGCCATTGTTTTCTACCTAATGTCTCAATTCTTCTTGTTTCAAGTGTGTTTAGCAAAAACCCAAAGGCATGGTCGTTGCTTAGTACCTTGTCACAGTATTTTACTCGCATTGCCTCATACCAC
>JBOGRG010000163.1:0-4984 GCA_050749365.1 Nitrosopumilaceae archaeon | reverse complement strand
TCATAATTTATCTAGTTCCCAATTAATTACAATTTAATGATAATAGTTCTCGAGGGATTTGATCAAGCAGGTAAAGGAACTCAGTCAGAACTTTTAGCTAAAGCCTTACGAGCTAAAAAACTAAAATGTAAAATTTTCAACTTTCCTGATTATTCTACTCCACTGGGAAAAGAAATCAGATACTATCTTAGTGGACAAAGAAAGTTCCCACCTCAAGTGATTCACTGTCTGCTTGCTGCCAACAGATGGGAAAAATTACAAGATATAGAAAAAGTAATTTCAAAAAACTATATTTTAATAATGAATAGATATTATCAATCAAATCTAGTTTATGGAGTAGCAAATGGCCTTGACTTAGAATGGCTTTCAAATCTTGATGCAGGTCTTCCAAAAGAGGATCTCGTTATTGTTCTTGATGTAAAGCAAAAAGATTCCTTTAAACGTAAAAAAACTAGACGTGACAAATTTGAAAAGAATAAAGAATTTGCAGAAAAAATTATTCACACTTATAGAACACTAGCAAAAGAGCTTGGCTGGGAATTAGTAAACGCATCTCAACCCAAAGCACAAGTTCACAAATCTATAATGGAAGTTACTTTAAGATATCTAAAATGAAAAATGGCAAAAAGCACATAGAAATAGTTGATCCTATTCATGACTTTATCAGAATTTACGAGCAAGAGCTGAAAGTAATTGATACTCCAATTTTTCAGAGGCTGCGCAGAATAAGACAGCTTGCAGGTGCACATCTAATCTATCCGAGTGCTCAGCATTCTAGATTTGAACACTCGCTTGGTGTGATGCATCTTGCAGGTCAGGCAGCAGTAGTACTAAAAGATAAGGGATTTTTGAATTCAGATGATGTTACAAACCTAAGACTTGGAGGACTTTTGCATGATATAGGCCATGGACCATTTTCTCATCTTTTTGAAGAAGTTTTACAAAAGAAAAGGAAAATTACACATGAAGAGATTGGCAAGAAGATCATACTTAAGACCGAGATTGGAGAGTCGCTTTCAAAATCTGGTTTTGATAAGAAATTTCTTTCACAGCTTGCATTTGGCAAGTCTAAATATCAATTTATGAACGAGATAATATCTGGCGGTCTGAGTGCAGATCTAATGGACTATCTTCCACGAGACGGCTATTTCACAGGTGCAGAGCATGCCAAAATTGATTTTAAAAGAATAATCCAATCTCTTGATGTACACGAAAAGAAACTCTCCTTGGACAAATCTGCCCTTTATTCTTTTGAATCCATGATGATTTCACGATATCAAATGTTCAAGGCAGTATATTTTCATAAAACTGTGCGCTCTGCAGAAGTGATGTTGCTAGAATCTATGAGTCTTGCAGATGAGGAGCTTGGATTTACTTCATACACTGTTGATAAATACACTCAACTGACAGACGAATTTGTGATCTCAAAGCTAATTATGCTTTCACCAAAATCTTCAGATCTAAAAAGAGCAAGACAGCTTGCAAAAGACTACCAAGAACGCCGTCTGCTCAAATGCGTATTTGAAAAAATTCTTACACGCAAGGATAAACATGGTATCATAAAAACACCCGAGATAAGAAAAGAAATTTCTAAAAAATCTAAAATAGATGAATCAGAGATTTTCATAGATGCATCTAAAACTCCCTCGATTCCTCTGACACCTTCAAAAAAAGAATCTCAATCGATCATACTTACATCAAAGAAGGGGTTGGTACCAAAGGAAGCATATGAGCTACCAATTTTAGAGATTCCACTTGTCTCAGCAATCTCAGGGTTTATGGATATGCTACGAGTCTATACAGCGGAAAAAAACAGAAAAAAGGTTGAAATTGCAGCACAAGCCATCCTTGGTGAAAATAAATCATGAGAAAAAGAATAGTAATCAAATTATCTGGAAAGCTCTTTGGGTTTGAGGATTCAAAAATCCTAAAGGATTACGCAGCATTTTTTGTCAGAATAAGCAAGATCTGCCAACCAGTTATAGTAGCTGGAGGAGGCAAAATCGCAAGACACTACATTTCCCATGCTAGATCCTCTGGAGCAGATGAATCTACACTTGACGAGCTTGGCATCGAAGTATCACGACTTAATGCAAAACTTTTGATCTATGCCTTACAGGACAGGGCATATCCACACCCACCGACTAACCTAAAAGAAGTATCATACGCTGCAGACAGTGGATTGATTGTAATAACAGGCGGTCTACATCCTGGTCAGAGTACAAACGCAACTGCCGCACTCATTGCAGAAAAGATTCGAGCATCTGTATTTTTGAATGCTACTGATGTAGATGGAATATATGATTCAGATCCTAATAAAAATAAAAACGCAAAAAAGTTCAAACGTATAGAGCTGATAAAACTTCGTAAGATGCTTGTACATCAAGAATCAATTGCTGGAGGATATGACTTGATGGATATAGTTGCTCTAAAAGTAATCGAACGATCCAAAATTAAAACGCGTATATTAAAAGCAGATATCAAAACTTTGGAAAAGGCAATCAAGGGTTCTCCAGAGGGAACCGAGATCATACTAGCCTGACCTTGCCTGTATATTCTGGAATACCTGAGGCAACAGCTTTTTTAAGAATCTCTCTTGCTGCATTTTCTTCCAAAACCTTTGATTGAGCTTTAGCAAATCCCTCTTCATCAACTATGACTGTAATCCAACCCTCAGGTTTTTTAACAACTGCAACTAACTCTTGTTCTCCAACTGGTACAAATTTTCCCTCAGATTGTTTTACTGTTAGTGTTAACATAGCAAACCCCGCATGATTGAAAAGTGTCATCTGAGATTTTTTCGCTCGCTCTTGTCCTATTCTAACTGCTTGATGATACTGCACAAAATTATTTTCAAAAACTTTGACTATAAGCCTTTTCAGCTTAACATTTAAGAGAAGAACCAAACTCCATAATAGCAATTGAACCGCAAGCCGCTAATTGGAGCAGCAATTGGAGTTCTTGGTGCAATTATAATATTCATTGCGGTGCTTCCAGGAAGTGGTTTTTTAAAGGACATTATACCAGAAAATAGTGCAGTTCCTAAAGGATTCAAGACAATTTCTGAAGAGATAAAACCACTTGATATTAAATTAAACGACATTTCTATTTTATCGCTGTCAGAAAAAGAAGTAATACTCGAAATAAAATTTGATGTCTCAAATCCAAATGATAGCACAGTTTTGCTTGAAATGATAAGCTATAACATTTACGAAAATGATGTAAAGGTTGGACACGGCGAAATTGGGCAAAGGCTTGCTGGCCAGCTGACAAGCTCAAACTATTACACAATTTTATCTGATTATTCCATAACCATAGGTGGTAAAGCAATGATAAAAAATACTGGCAAGAATCCAGAGTTTTGGTCTACACTGCAGCAAGGTACTCCAAAATGGAGAGTTGAGGGTGAAGCATTCTATAGTACTACCTCGGCTTTTAGTGGTCAGGCAGGTTCTATCTTGTTTGATTTTACAAAATAATCACAAATGCTTCTGAATGTATCATAAAATTCGAAAATTTGGATTATTTGTATGGAGCTAAACTTGTTTACGTAACTTATATAAGATTCAAGAAAGGAGGTTTTTTTGATATGGCAGAAGCCGCAATGGCAGCATATGGTTCAATGATAGGCGTAATGATTGCCCTAGCCGTAATAACATTTGCACTACGAGGCAGGGGACACAAAGCCGCAGATTCAAGCAGACCAGAATAAGGGAATAAACCCCCTTCGATTCTTTTTACTTTTCTTGTTTCTTTATCCCAAAGAGACTTTCTAGCGAAACAATCATAGATTTTTTCTTTTTAACATAACATTCTTCATAATACTGGCATGCATTGCATTCAGAAGACGGTTCTAATACGGGAACTTTTTTTTCTACAAGTAAGTTGCTTAGAACTCTAACTCTCCGTATAGATTCCTCAAACATCTTTTTATCTTTATTCATGTAAAACGATACTTCTTTACCTTCAGCCGTCAGGTATACAATAACGCCATCAGTCTTATCAAAAATCCAGAGACAAGCATTTAGATACAAGGCATCAGAAGCAAGAGGATTTTCTGGTAGTGTGGTTACTATCTGAAAAATAATTACAACATCCTCGACTATAATATCTGCCTGACCTTTTAGTCTGATCTCATCTATTACAAACTCCCCCTGCTTTGAGCCATAAGGCATCTTTCGAAAAAGACCGCCTATAAGACTGGTAAACCCTACCGCTTCCTGATCTTTCGGTGTGGTTCTATCAAAATATGAGCGACGTAAACATCTAGTTACTTCATACAAATGAATTGTTTTGTTGTCCTTGGTATCGATCTTTGGTCTTATATCACGGTTGATGCCATCTATGACACCTGCAATAAGCTGTCTGTAGTCTCTATCGCCCATCATGCCTATTCTGAAAAGATTTCTAAAGGCCTATTAAAGTTAGTGAGCTAAATCATTCTGTAATGATAAGCTTTGTCATTACTGTTTGAACAGGAATGCCCTGCTCAACGGCAAATGTAATTGCATCTATGTTTCTTACTTCGTAGCTTGTTAGCTTTAAAATTCCAACCACTGTTGCAAAGCTAAACATCCTCGTAAACGTTCTGTTGATTGCCTTGTATGTGGCAATTTCAAATGCTTTTTCAAATTCTAAAAGGCATCTATTGCATTGTCTGTTGGCGGAATCAAATCTTTGTAAATGTATTTGATAGATCGTCTCGCGAAAGCAGTCTGCCGCGAACACTAAAAGACTTGACAGAACTAAAAATTTTGTGGTGCGCCTATACCCATTTTGCCAATTGCTCCATTAGATAGAGATTTTAATGTTTGGAGGTTATCCAACGCTTTTAAGAAAATTAACAATAGTTCTCTGTCAGAGTTTGGTAAAGTGGCAAATCCCTCCAAAAGTTCTCTTTGAATTGTTATTGTTTCATCAAGAGCATTTTTTATACTATCAGCGTTAAATGGAATAAGATCATCCATCTTTCCATTACCATACG
>JBOGRG010000162.1:0-1288 GCA_050749365.1 Nitrosopumilaceae archaeon | reverse complement strand
TTCATAATACTGGCATGCATTGCATTCAGAAGACGGTTCTAATACGGGAACTTTTTTTTCTACAAGTAAGTTGCTTAGAACTCTAACTCTCCGTATAGATTCCTCAAACATCTTTTTGTCTTTATTTATGTAAAATGATACTTCTTTACCTTCAGCAGTCAGGTATACAATAATGCCATCAATCTTATCAAAAATCCAGAGACAAGCATTTAGATACAGAGCATCGGAAGCAAGAGGATTTTCTGGCAGTGTGGTTACTATCTGAAAAATAATTACAACATCCTCGACTATAATGTCTGCCTGACCTTTTAGCTTGATCTCATCTATTACAAACTCCCCCTGCTTTGATCCATAAGGCATCTTTCGAAAAAGGCCGCCTATAAGACTGGTAAATCCTATCGCTTCCTGATCTTTTGGTGCGATTCTATCAAAATATGAGCGACGTAAACATCTAGTTACTTCATACAGATGAATTGTTTTGTTGTCCTTGGCATCGATCTTTGGTCTGATATCACGGCTGACGCCATCTATGACACTTGCAATAAGCCGTCTGTAGTCTCTATCGCCCATCATGGTAGTTAGACTTGAAAGCTTGTCTATAATAGATTTAGGTCTTTACTAATTTTAGAGAATTTAGCTAGCACCCAGAGTTTTTGCATTTTCTTATGATTTTTTATAGAAATTTTCAATTTAATAATGGCTTGAAAGTAGCTTAAAACCGTATAATTTATCTACTATAAAGAAAATTCTATAAGATTTACAACCTTTTCTTATGCAAATTCCAGATTATAAACTTGGGATAGTACGCGTTTAATACCTCAGAGCCTCCCATGGCTTTTGCAAGAGAATGATGCATATCGGCAAGATGGCTTCTAAGAGCTGATTCTATTTTTTCTGCAGTAATGGGTTTTGCAAGCTTTGAGACAGCATTAACATAAACTGTACTTTTGATTCTAGTAACAAGTTCATCTAGGTTTCTAGATTCTGCTAAGGTTTGTAGCTCTCCCCTTGAGAGCAGTCTGCCATGAGCACTAAAAGACTTGACAGAACCAAAAATTTTGTGGTGCACCTATACCCATTTTGCTAATGCTCCATTATATAGGGATTTTAATGTTTGGAGGTTATCCAACGCTTTTAAGAAAATTAACAATAGTCTCTCTATCAGAGTTTGGTAAAGTGGCAAATCCCTCCAAAAGTTCTCTTTGAATTGTTATTGTTTCATCAAGAGCATTTTTTATACTATCAGCGTTAAATGGAATAAGATCATCCATCTTTCCATTACCATACG
>JBOGRG010000161.1:0-1513 GCA_050749365.1 Nitrosopumilaceae archaeon | reverse complement strand
CGTAGTATAGACTAGAAACATCTAATTTCCCTTTTTTCTTTTTTTTAAAATAAACCCCTAACGCAAGTTAGGTATACTTGTTAACTTGTCGGTTGACAAGACAACTGAGCTGCATCAACTTTGAGGTAAGGTTCTTTTCTACTCCTACTCTTATGGCAACATTTGCAATAGATCTAAAATAATCAAAGATAGGTTGCAGCTCGACCTTCCTGTCGTGGTGCTGCCAGACACATTTTGTGACAGGTATGAGGGTATGGTATGGTGAAACTAGATAAGTACTGGGTTAGTTTCAAATCATGACCCGACAAGTTAACAAGTACCAATAGTTATATTCAATAAAAAATCAGGTGCAATATTTGCAAACTATCCAATTGTGAGCATATGTTATTCAAATTTTATCCGATCATAATTATGAAAATCTTCAAAACCCTTAAATAGAAAATTAAAACCACGTCAAAACAGCCAACAATGAAAAGCATAATCATGTTAATGGTAGTATCCTTGTTCGCTCTTGTCATTTTTCCCATGATCAATTTTGCTGATGCAGCAACTGAAGGCAAAGAATACGTCAAACTTAGAAATGAGGTCTGGAATCTATTTTTCAGAATGACAACTGCAGCCTTTGTGGTAGGTGCAGTAGTCTCAGGAACTCTCATCTGGCTTGTTTGGAGATTTAGAGAGTCTCACCCAAAGAACAAAAACCCAACAAAGTGGGAGACAGGAGAGGAGGTTCACTAGATGGGTCACGAAACCGCAGAGTGGGTTTACGTTGGTGTCGTTATTGGTATTCTTGTCTGGGTTGGCGTTGACTCTTGGTATGTCGAACATCTATTAGAGGATGTTCCTGAAGATGCTGAGACAATAAAGGTAACAGGTCAGCAATGGTTCTGGAGCTTTGAGCACGAAGACGGAACAAAAGAAGTTGGCGAGCTTCATCTAAAAAAAGGGCAGCCTTACAGATTTGAAATAACATCAAAAGATGTCATTCATGCATTTAATATTCCTGATTATGTAGTAATGCAAGATGCAGTACCTGGTAGAATTAACACAGTCTGGTTTGTGCCAGACGAAGCTGGCGAATTTCCGATGCAGTGCAGAGAATATTGTGGATTGATACATTACAACATGCGTGCAACACTTATTGTGGAGGAAAGCACTTGAGGCTAAACATTTTATTGACTGTGGGTAAAGAGGGATTACAATGGTTCTAGAGATCGCAAAGCCACGACCAGTCTGGCAGATAATGTTTTCTACACATCATACTGATGTTGCTCTTCTTTATACAGTGACATCTATTGCATTTTTGTTCATGGGCGGTGTTTTAGCTCTAACACTTAGAGCAGAGCTGTTTAATCCAGGAGCCCAAGTTGTCGCTGACTCGATGACCTTTAACAGAATATTTACAGTGCATGGGACAACGATGTTGTTTTTATTTGCAATTCCATTTGCTGCTGGAATAGGAAACTATCTCGTGCCAATAATGGTACGCTACAAGGACATGGCATATCCAAAA
>JBOGRG010000160.1:0-4689 GCA_050749365.1 Nitrosopumilaceae archaeon | reverse complement strand
GGCATCGTTAGTCAATCGAATATAGTATAACACTTCATCTAAATAATTTGTACTTTATAGTTATACAGAAACTGTGCTTAGCTTTACTTGTAGTCCTTTTCGGGCTGTTATCGTCACTATCTGTTTCTGAAACTTCAAATAAAACAGTAATCAGTCATTATTGGTTAAAACGCAGCGTCATTGAATCCTTAATATTTTCGAATTCTGCAACACATAACAACAGATTTTTACTATTACTTCACCCATCACAGATATACAGTACCTCAAAAATAACTTAAGGAGTCCTAAAATTTCGTAATCTCAATTAGGATTACGAAGTATTAATCCTAAAAATCATCGAACCTTTCTAAGTTCTACTGGTTCAGGCTTGAATAGCGGTAAAATAACGTGAATTTCTGCTCCTGTTCCTGAACCTTTTGACTCTGCCCAGATCTTTCCTTCGTGCATTTCGATTATTTTTTTGCAAATATACATATCAAGACCAGCTCCTGCATGTTCTCTGATCATCAAAGTATCAACTTGATAGAACCTTCCAAAAATTCGTTCAAGATTTTCTTTTTTTATTCCTATACCATTGTCTTTTACAACAATTTTTGCGTTTTTTCCCTCATATGCAAGCTCTATGTTTATTTTTCCGTCATATTTTGGAGAAAAGTCTATTGCGTTGGTAATTAGATGAGTTAATACTTCCTCTATCTTTTTTCCATCACACAAACAAAATACATTCTCAAGTAAATCCGTTGTGATAATGCAGCCATGTGACTTTGCATCTTCATCTAACTTTGATATTACATAAGTAATGATTTTAGATAAATCGTATTTGCCTTTTACAAGACGGAGTTGATCATTTTCTATTTTTTGAATTTCTGATATAACATCTAGCATCTTTATAATAGATCTTGATCTAATCTTTATATCCTCAACAGGCTCCTTTTCGTACGAACCTTTCAGTAATGATTCTGAATCTGCTTTAATTTTGAAAGCAGCAGCACGAAGTTCATTTGTTATCATGTTAACAAATTCATTTTTTTGTAAAACTTCTTTGTCAAGCTGAGTCTTACATTTTTCAAGTTGTTCTGTTAGCTGTCTGTGAAATTTTTTATCAGCATAAATATAGCTAATATCCTGTATTACGGTGTTACTTCCTATCAGATTTCCTTCTTCGTCATAAAGATTATTAGCATTTATTAACACTGGAAACGTTGTACCATTTTTTCTTTTGAAAATTATCTCTCGGTTTCTAACAAAACCGTAATTTTTCCATGTCACAAAAGAATCACGCATAAGATCAATGCCTTCGTCTGCAACTGTTTCAAATATAGAAGTGCCAATCAATTCTTTTTTAGAGAATCCCAGGGACCTTGCATATGATTCGTTGCAGTCAAGAATTATACCTTCTTTGTTTATTGTTCTGAGAAGAATTGGCGCCCCATCATACAATGCCTTGTACCATTGCTTTAAGGCCGAAACCTGCTCTATCGATACCTGGTATGCTTGGTACAGATCTTCATACTCTAGTTTGGAGGGATTCGAATACTCTGTGTGCATAAGTAATAATAAGTGATTAATAGATATAAGGGATATTCCAATTTTACTTATAATTTAACCAAATTTTATTTAATTATGATTATAAATATCCATATTATAGAGTCACATGTTAAAATTTGTTATTTTTTATGATCGATATAATCCACGTAATCATATACTAGATTATCTAGAAAAAAGGTTGGACAAATTTTTCGATTTCTCTTCAATTCACTCTAAAGTTTCAGCATATTGGCTTCAGTAAGCAGAATTATATCTATTAGGTCGTTGTTCAAGAATAGTTCTACTTTCTAACGATCGCTTGAAAAAATCTTCAGCTTCGCTTTCGGTAAAATGTGATGTCTTTATTAAAGCGGAAAAAAAGCCAGAATACCTGAAAACCCTTACTCTTGCAGTAAAGCATGAGGAAGAAAATTTGTCAAAGGAATACTATCTAGGCTGGGAATGGTTTAATGTGGAAACCCATCCGGCCAAGCTGATTAGACTTGTCACAGAAGGTATAGCGCAAGTGCGTTTCAAGTCTAACAGTTCCACGCACTATCTACTAAAAGATAGAGACTCTGTTAAAAAAATCCTGGCACGTATTGAAAAGAAGTAAAATGTTTTTCAAGATGATAGAATTGTCGTCTGACATTTAATTAGATTATTTTTTTAGAATAAGATTCTACAATAATTTAATCAGGATTTCATTTCTGCAACAACAGAGTGCACGCCTTCTTTGTATGAAGGATATGCAAACTCGCAGAGTTTAGAAATCTTTGCATTTGAGGTTCGTACTGATGTTGTAAGAAGCTTTACAAAATCTCCACCCATGACTGCTTTTGCCAAAAGTGCAGGAACACTGCCTGGATGCTTTACCTTAAGCTCATCACATACAAAATTCACATAATCCTTGAAAAGAACTGGGTTTGAATCAGTAACAACAAACGACTGGTTTGTGGCATTTTTTTCTGCTATCGATACTAAAGCTGATACTGCATCATCTACATGAATAAAGCTCCTGTAATATTCTCCAGAACCAGGAAGCTTGAAGGTTCCCTTTCGAAGTCTGTCTACCATGATGGATTTGAACCAACCTCCGTTTCCATAAACATCGCCAAGATATGCTACACTAAATGCTATTGACTTGTCCTTACAGTTTGACTCTAGATAATTTTGAGCTTCAAGTCTTATCTTTGCATACTCTGTATGTGGTTTGAGTGGCAAGTTTTCATCTACGATATTGTTTCCTGGATCTCCAAAAACTCCAAGGCCTCCTACATATACAAGAAATTTTGTTTTTTCTTTTACAAAGCTGAATAAATTTACCGAGCCATCGTAGTTGACTGTTCGCAGTATTTTTTTGTCCTTTTCTCCAGGCCAAACAGCGGCCAAGTGATATACAACGTCGTATTGCTCGTCAGGAAGTATAAAATCAGGGTATGTTAGGTCACCTTGTACGGTTTTTACAGCAGGGTTTTGAATACTTCCAGAACGTACAAGGCAGGTAACTGAAGCTCCCCGACCAACAAGCTTGGCAACAAGCCTAGAACCGATAAAGCCCGTTGCTCCAGTAACAAGGACTTTCAACACATCAAAATCAGATGCGTTGCTTAAAGGTTTAACCAGAGATCAAACATATTCAATCAAAAATTAAATCCAGCATTAAACCTGGTCATGGTATGTTGTATTCTTGCCCCAAATGCAAGTCAAAGATGGATATGCAAAAGACATTCAACCAGAAGATTATGTTTGGATGTTCTGGTTGCGGACTAGAAGACATTGTAGATTATAAACGAAACAGAGACGAGGCGTATCTTGATTTTCTTACAAGGTTTGATGCAGGAAAGATACCAAACAAGAAAAAGATGCAGGCTGCACTAGAAAAAGAAGGAATAGTACAAAGCGAATATGAAATAAAAAAAATGATAGGCAATGCCAAGCTTGATGAGCTAACAAGCTCTATTTTGTTTTCAAGAAATCACTATGTATCTCATTTTAGAACAATTTCTGAACCTGAACCTGAGATTGGTAGCAGAGTGATGGAATTTGGATTAGATGAAAACATTTGTAATGTTTTAGAAGAAAGAAACATTGAAAAATTTTACAGGTTCCAAGAAGATGCAATACACGAAATAATGCGTGGAAGTAATCTAGTTATCAGTGCACCTACTGCATCAGGCAAAACAGAAGCATTTGTTGTGCCTATCATACAAAAGATCCTTGATGAGAGCAACTCGAATGGTAGAATTTTAGCCATCTTTGTATATCCTACAAAATCGCTATCAAAGGATCAGCTGCCCAAAATAAAAGAGGTTGCAGAAAGTGTTGGTATAGGAGTAGCTATTTTTGATGGGGATACCAAAGAACAAGACAGGAAAAAAATATTTGAAAATCCACCTCAGATAATAATAACAAATTTTGATGTGCTACACTACCACATGTGGCACAAAAGCAAATTTGCTGGATTGTTATATACTGCAAAATTTCTTGTCGTAGATGAAGCTCATGTGTATTCTGGAATATTTGGCTCAAATGTTCACTATATAATAAAGAGACTCAAAAGAATCTGTAAGAATCTTCAATTTATTGCATCTTCTGCAACACTTGACAATGCACTTGAATTTTGCGAGCATCTCTTTGATGTAAAGATGAAGATTGTATCAGGTTCTGGCAAAAAGGGCAAGACTGATTTTAGCATGCTCTTTCCATCACTTAGAACACAACGTGCCCTGATGGTTGATATTGTAAAAAAGCTTACATCAAAAAAACACAAAACTCTCGTCTTTAGTAACTCACATCTAAACTCGGAGCTTCTTGCAATGCAGGCAAGAAAACAAAAAGTAGACATCAAGGTGCACAGGGCAGGTCTGATGGCAAATTATAGAAAATCAGTCGAGAATGCGTTCAAAAATGACACCCTTATGGCAATCTCTGCAACACCAACACTTGAGCTTGGAATCGATGTTGGAGATGTTGATGGCGTAATATCATCAACCATTCCAGTAAACAGACTAGTACAAAGAATAGGCAGGGCAGCAAGAAAGGGCCAGAACGGTTATGCGTTTTTAGTGCTTGGAAACGATCCCATCTCACAATACTACAAAAACCATCCAGATGATTACTTTGAGGATGTAGAAAAGATCTATATCGACCCAAAGAACC
>JBOGRG010000159.1:0-1345 GCA_050749365.1 Nitrosopumilaceae archaeon | reverse complement strand
GATACTTGCTCTCACATACCCGCTTGTTGGAAATTATGGCGTCCCAGATCAGTCCATAAAAGACAAAGACGGGATCCAAAAACATTTCGAGTCTGAAAAAATTCAGGTACGAGGACTTGTTGTACACGAATTGTCTCTGACTGCGAGTCACTGGAATCTTTCCATGACACTTGATGAGTGGCTCTACAAAGAAAAGATCCCGGGAATATCAGGAATAGACACGCGAGCTCTGACAAAGAAATTGCGTATAAATGGTGTTATGATGGCAGCACTCGCTGTTTCTGAAAAAGAAATTGATGAAAAAGACTTGAAGAAAAAATTGGCATCTACAAAAAGCTATGTCACTGAGGAGTTTATGGACACTATCTCTACTAAAGAGCCACGAGTTTATGGAAAAGAACATGACGCTGTCGTGGTTATTGATACGGGAGTAAAAAACGCAATCCTGCGAAACGTACGAAGAATCGGATACAAAGTAATTCAGCTCCCATGGAACTCATCAGTTGAAAAAATACTTTCTTACAAACCAAAAGGAGTAGTGCTAAGTAATGGTCCTGGTGATCCGCAAAAATGTACTGATACTTTAAAGGCAGCAAAGTCACTTTTGGATAAGAACATACCAACACTTGGAATATGTCTTGGAGCACAAATCCTAGGACTTGCAGGCGGTGCAGATACGTTCAAACTAAAATATGGTCATCGTGGACAGAACAAATCTTGTCTTAATTTAGATGATAATCAAGTCTATGTAACAAGCCAAAATCATGGATATGGAATAGATCCTGATTCATTAAAAAAATCTGATTTTAGGCTTTGGTTTACAAACGCCGATGACAAAACCGTGGAAGGCATAAAACACAAAGAAAAAAAATGCATCGCAGTTCAATTTCATCCCGAAGCATCACCTGGACCTTTTGATTGCATGTTTGTTTTTGAAGAGCTAAAACGCCTTATGGAGGAGGAAAAATCTGCCAAAAGATGAATCACTAAAAAAGATTCTAGTACTTGGAAGCGGGGCAATCAAAATCGGAGAAGCAGGCGAAAGTCGCTAAAACGACCGCCAGTTCGACTACTCCGGTAGCCAGTGCCTCAAAGCAATTCGCGAAGATGGACTGCAAAGTATTCTAATCAACCCAAACATAGCTACAATACAGACAGACACTAGACTTGTCGATAAAGTATACTCTATTCCAGTAAATCCACAGTATGTTGAATCTATAATAGAATCAGAACGACCAGACGGCCTTATGCTTGGATTTGGTGGGCAGACTGCACTTAACTGCGGCGTAAAACTTGAGGAATTTGGCATTCTAAAAAAATATGGTGTAAAGGTTCTTGGGACACC
>JBOGRG010000158.1:0-4144 GCA_050749365.1 Nitrosopumilaceae archaeon | reverse complement strand
GTAGTTGAATTCAATGTGACTGGAGAAAGTGCCGAATTGCCAATTATGGGCGGTGGTACCTACAAAGCAATGACCTTTAGTGGTCAAGTGCCGGGACCAACACTCAGAGTCACACAAGGTGACATTGTCAAGATGACACTTACAGTTCCAGCAGGAGAACCAACTCCACATGGAAACGACATGCACGCATCACAAATGACTGCAGTTCCAAGCTTTGGTGCAGTACAACCTGGAACATCCAAGACATACTGTTACATTGCAGAAGTGCCTGGTACCTTCAAGTACCACTGCTCTGGTGTCAATGTAGCTGCTATGGATCAACACGTTCTATCAGGGATGTATGGTATGACAATAGTTGACCCACTGGATGGATACAGAAAACTGATGGTAGAAAAGACTGCTGTTGAAGATGGCAAAGTGGTAAAGGACAGGATGTTACATTCTGCCGATGCACTAGAATTCCAGATGCAATACAATCAGTTGTACTTGACTGAAGATGGCAACTATGACATGGGCGCAATGATGCAACACCACCAAAAATTGACTGCTGTCAACGGTATATCATTTGGCTATGTTCCAAACGAGGTCCATAACGAACTGATATTGGGTGACAAAAACAAAAACATCTTTGTTGTTCAACCATGGAATTCTGCAGATCTAAAGCAATACCAATCACAACTGATCTTTGTGCCACCTGGTACGCACACTAGATGGTTTGTCGAAAACTCAGGCAACGAACCAGTTTACTTCCATATTGTGGGAGAGATAATTGACAGAGTTGTCCAAGCAAACCGAGTGCAGGCACAAGGAACTGAGACATGGTTGATAGGTGGATCTCAAGGAGCAATAATGGATGTAGTCTTTGACAACCCAGGAGTTTACGTAATAGTAAACCACGACTATGCCGCAATCTTTAGTGGAGCAGCAACAGTAATTGTTGTTGGAAACCCATTCGGCTTAGATGTCGGAGATGCAAAATCATATGCGGAGGTACTTGGCAATCCAAGTGACGCAGTTCCACCAATGGGTATGAATAGTATGTCACATCCAAAGCTGAACTTGCATGGTCTGTACACTGACGCACGTGCTGCCGAGATAGCAACTGAATTAGGAATCTAAAACCCCTACACCCCTTTTCTGTTTTTTATTTTACACAATGATTATATCACGTGTATGATGTCGCTTTTTCATGTCATTTAATCAATCCGTTTTAATCTGTGATCAAGTAGCACCAATTCTAAATGATATTCTGCACAAAAACGGTCTGAAGATTACATACGAACCAGAGATTACTCCAGATAAGATAAAAGAAAAAATCGGAAATTTCGAAATTGTAATAGTGAGAAGCAGGACCAAATTAACAAAAGACTTGATAGAAAGGGCAGACAAGTGTAAGATAATTGCTCGAGTGGGTGTTGGCCTTGATAACATCGATGTCGATGCAGCACAGACAAAGGGAATACGAGTAATAAATGCAGTAGAGGGTGCAATGAATGCAGTAGCTGAGCTTGTTGTGGGACTGATGCTTTCGCTTGCACGCGAAATTCCAAGAGCAGACAGGGAAATAAGAAACGGCAACTGGCTAAAAAAAGAACTGATGGGAACAGAACTATCAGGCAAGTATCTTGGAATAGTAGGACTTGGCAATATAGGTAGAAAGCTTGCTAAACATGCAAGGGCACTTAACATGAATATTATTGGCTATGATGTAATTCCAATACCAGATGATTTTACTCGTGAAGTGGGACTGATAAAAACAGACTTGGAGACATTGCTTTCAAGTGCAGATTACATATCGTTTCATGTGCCACTAACAAATGACACACATCATCTTGTAAATTCGCAGAGGCTTGCGAAGATGAAAAAGACTGCTTATATTATCAATACCTCAAGAGGCGAAATCATAGATGAGGATGCACTCTACACTGCACTAAAGGAAAGAAAGATTGCGGGAGCAGCTTTCGATGTATTTGAAAAGGAACCTGCTACAGGAAACAAACTAGCAACACTTCCAAATGTCATTTGTACACCTCACATAGGTGCACAGACAAAAGAAGCTCAGAATTTAGCTGCAAATGTTATAGCAGAAAAGATAATAATGATTCTAAGGGGCGTAATATAGAATTGATACGCTCAAAATTATTCCTGTCATTACTTATTTTGTTCATTCTTTCACCAGCTTATGTATTTGCTGAAGAGGGAACGATATCTGTTGACTTTGGAAAGCTATACGAAATTACCTATGATGCAAAAGATGTTACAGTCTTTGAAATAATACCAAATCCAGATGATATCGAACTTATCTTTTCGGTAGATGTAACCAGTCCTGTAGCCACTATAGAGATAACAATACCACGTGAACTACTTGATGCCACAGAAAATGGCCAAGATGTTGATTTCTTTGTGATTGCTGATGGTGATTTTGTTACATTCTCTGAAAAAAAATCAACAGAAACAACTAGAACAATTTTCATTCAGCTAGAGCCTGGAACAACAGAACTGGAGGTATTTGGGACTCATCTTGCAGGAGAGAGCTTTGCAGATGACTCTATGGTAGAAGATGGAGAGGAGGAAATGCCACAGGAAGAAACTCCGCAAGAGATGATGGAAGAAGAGTCACCTGCTATGGAAGAACAACCAATTGAAGAAATGCAGCCACAGGAGATGGAGCAAAAACCAGAAGAATCGATGGAAGAATCCACTCCAACTGAAGAGATTTTGCCTTCACAAAACATGTTTGACTTTTCCAATCTGCCAAACTGGTCAGTAACTGTAAGCAAAAGACAAATGACAGAATTTGTAGCAGCTGCAGCACTGTTTCTTGTTCTTGCTATTGTGCTTGGAATAATCAAGGGATCAAGGACCGCTAAGGCTCTACCATAAATACAGTTCAACCTTAGTAAACAGAATTATTTTGTAGGAATAAAATTAATCAGTTCTCATTTCATCATATACATTAAGGCGTCTTCTAAACTCGCAACTGTAGCACTCAATAAAATAATAACCAGCAGCCGCTTTCTTTTTTACTACTCTAGGGCTATCACACATTGGACATCTCATTGCCAGTAACCTACATCAACAGAAGACAACTACCGATTTAAATCATTTCTAATAACAATGATTGACTTTCTAACAGAATATTAAGGGGAATTTGTTAGTGCCGAATATGCTTAGTCATCAGGATCAAATTTGGCTTAAGATGTGGCAAGAAAACTCGCCAGAATTAAGAGCAAAGGCAGTAGAATGGCGAAAACAAAATGCCCTTACAAGAATAGAAAGACCAAGCAGGATCCAAAAAGCTAGACGGCTTGGATACAAAGCAAAGCAAGGGGTTATCGTAGTAAGAATGCGAGTTGGTAAAGGCAACATGCGCAAAAAAAGGCCTGTTGCAGGAAGGCGACCAAAACATCTTGGTGTCACAAGAATAAAACCCGATGTCAGTATGCGGCAAGTTGCAGAACGCAGAGTGCTTGAAAGATTTCCAAACATGAAACTTCTTGGTTCATACTATCTTTACCAAGATGGAATGTACTTGTGGTATGAAGTGATATTGGCAGATCCCATGCATCCACGAATCTTTAAAGATAAAGAGATGCGAGGTAAGCTTGTAAGCCTTAAACAATAGAAATTGAACACAATACAATTTCTAATAATATTGTCAATAGCTACTATCTGTTTAACTCCAGCGTTTGGACAGCTATCTGACAAAACAGGTCTGAAAAAAGACTTTACAATTAATACTGATAGCTATGAGTTTGAGGTGGAAACCGTAGCAAATTTTGAGATTGAGGATGTACAATTTAGCAAAGATGACAAAAAACTAACTTTTGATATTTCAAGTCAGCTTGAAAACAACCTTGCTGAGATACAGATCCCACTAAATCTGATAAACGGAAACCTTACTGTCTTTGTAAATGGAGAAGAGATCTTCCCTCAAATACGAAAAAATGACAAAATATCATTTATTGTACTGGAGTTCGAAGGAAAGGGTCAAAGTATTCTAGAAATAATCGGAACCACCTATCTACCAGAGTTTTCATCTCTAACGCTGCTTGTCATGAGTGCGGCATTTGCCACGGTTGTATTGTCACAAAAATTTAAAAAATCCTAATAGCCGTTTGCAAAGTCTTCCCATATATTAGAG
>JBOGRG010000157.1:0-1332 GCA_050749365.1 Nitrosopumilaceae archaeon | reverse complement strand
TACTTAGAATAGCAAATCAGGCAAGAGATAACATAAAGATCAGATTATCACAGCTTGAAAGCGTACCTGATGAAATTTCTAAATTGTATGAACAAGGTTCAGCAGAGACAGACGCACTTGCACAATCAGTTGTACAGGAAGACATAGCTTCCTCAAGACAACATTTTCTTTCTGCAATGAGACTATTCAAAGAGGCAAGTGACAAGATATCCTCATCAGCTCCAACAGTTGTCGGAGATCCACTACCTACGACTGATACATCACGACTACAAACTACAATTGCTAGAATGGAAAAAGAAGCAAACAGACTCAAGATGGTTGCGGCTAAGAACAACATAGAGATAGATTTTAGTGAATTTGATAAACTAATACAGATTGCAAGACAAAATCTAGAAGCAGGAAACACAGATGACGTAATCAAGACACTTGAAATTGCAAAACAATTCTTAATTGATGTTTACAACTCAATTTCAGCAGCGGCCAAACAGAAATCATCGGACAGAGCTAAAGAATTTGCTATAAAGCAAATCGAAAGACTAGACAAACTAATTGCCCAAGCTAGGGATCTTGGTATGTCAGAAGACATTATCAATACTCTTGAGGCGCTAAAAGCAAAGCTACAGCAAACCTCAGATGCCAGTAGTATAGCAACGGAGATGAAAGATGTCAATACCATTCAGGAAAAACTTAATGCATCAAAAGTTAACAGAGTCAACGCCCTAGTTCATCAGCTTGAGTCAAAAATTGACCGTCTGGAAAGAGACGTGCAGGACGATGATTCAAGAGCAAAGATGGCAAATACAAAAGATATGTTTGTAGAACTAAAGCGACTTGTTTCTGATGGCAAACTTGAGGAAGCCATACGCATGATACAATCAATAGACGAGATTCTCAATAGTATAGACGTAAGAAGCACAGCCACAGTAAAAGAAACATCTAGGGCGTTACAAGCCTCTGATAATGCAACTAAGGTCAGCGCAAAACCAGATCCAAAGATAGAAAGGATAAAAGCAAAAATTCAAAATCTAGAAGAGCAAGTAAATAGCCTCTCTGAGAAGGCAAGCGGAAACGATGTTGCTACCCAATGGCTCAAGCGTGCACTTTCTCTTATTGATGACGCAAAGTTTCAGCTTGAAAAGTCGCCAGAAAAGGCTATGCGTACATTAAACGAAGCGGAGAAAATTATACGCATGATACAAAGAATTGTATAAAGAGATCTAAGGCAATATTAAACTTAATTTTATACAATCGTTAATTTATGTTATGAGATGGTCAGGTTGGCC
Organism: Nitrosopumilaceae archaeon; assembly: GCA_050749365.1. Lineage (GTDB taxonomy): Archaea > Thermoproteota > Nitrososphaeria > Nitrososphaerales > Nitrosopumilaceae > JBBDNF01. The sequence goes on along the minus strand of JBOGRG010000157.1, from coordinate 49 downwards.
TCTAACTGTAATTATAGTAGCAGCTTCCCTAGCTATATCAGCCCTACTA
>JBOGRG010000156.1:0-13428 GCA_050749365.1 Nitrosopumilaceae archaeon | reverse complement strand
GATGAAATTTCAAAAATTGAAGGCAATGTCTTGTGCGGCATAAGTGGTGGAATAGACTCGACAGTAGCTGCACTCTTGATTCAAAAAGCGATAGGAAAGAGACTCAAGTGTGTCTTTGTAGATAATGGTCTTCTAAGATTAAACGAAGAAAAAGAGGTAGAAGACATGTTCAAAAACAATTTTGCGGTAGACTTTACACGCATTGATGCAAAAGAAAGGTTTCTTTCCAAACTAAAAGGAGTAAAGGATCCAGAACAAAAAAGAAAGATTGTAGGAGAGCAATTCATACAGATATTTACAGAATTTGCTGAAAAAAATGGTCCCTTCAAATGGCTTGCACAGGGAACTCTATATCCAGATGTGATTGAGAGTGGTGTATCAAAGGGACCGGCGGCGGTGATAAAAACACACCACAACGTGGGCGGTCTGCCTTCATGGTTAAGCATGCAGGTTCTAGAACCATTACGTTTTCTATACAAAGATGAAGTTAGGAAGGTTGGAAAAGTACTTGGCATACCAGACAAACTTCTAAACCGTCATCCATTTCCAGGACCTGGACTTGCAGTAAGGGTAATTGGGGAGGTGACTCCAAAGAAGTTAGAAGTTTGCAAGCGGACAAGCAAAATTGTGGAAGATGAACTTGTTGCGGCAGGGTGGTACAATAAAGTCTGGCAAGCATATGCAGCTGTTGGGGATGATAAGGCAGTAGGTGTAGTTGGTGATGAAAGAAAGTATGGACATGTTGTTACTGTACGGGTGGTAGATTCTATAGATGCAATGACGGCAGACTGGACAAGACTTCCTGCAGATGTTTTAGAAAAAATAAGCAATAGAATTACGAATGAAATAGAAGACGTAACGTGGGTCAGCTATGTAATTTCAAGCAAGCCACCTGCAACTATCGAGCCACAGTAAAAATGGTTAACCCCCGATTTGTTCCGAAAAACATGCTGTATGTCGTAATGTTTTTGCTCTTGTAAGATCATAATTTTGTAAAAATGGATACTATCTTTTCAAAGAAATCTTTTAAAAATACAGAGGAAGATCGTGATAAACTTCCTTACACATCAGGAATATACTATTTCTATGATGAGAATGATAATCTTCTTTATCTTGGTAAAGCAAAGAAGTTTAAATCACGAATAAATGATCATCACAAAAATAATTTGATGGATAGGGAAGGTAAATTCTATCTGAGAATACAAAGAGCAAAAAATACAGAACACGAGAGGAATGGCCAGAAGCGTTAGATGAAGCATTTAGGGATTTTGAAGCAAGATATCTCTTTCATCATCAAAGTCCATTAGTAATTGACATGATTTTTCATAGAGTAAAAAGAATTGAGATAGAAGAAATGCCACATGAGCTAACAAAGGAAAGAGAAAGCAATTTAATTCAAAGTCTAAAACCTCCCCTTAATTCACAAACTGCCAGTGATGAATATTTTATGATTTCTAATGAATTTTTTGATTGAAGTTTCCAGAAAATGAAAAGCCTCCTTTTACACGGTTATGGTCTTTCATTAAAAGTCAAGAATACATGAATGGTCTTTTCTCAAGGAGTGGATTTTATCGAACTACAGTAACTAAAGATAATACTTCTTGCATAGTTGGTGGAACACCACTTGAATTTCCAACATAAAGCGAAGCTGCAGCATTTGCAAAAAGTAATCTTTCCTTTGGTTCAAGACCGGCAAGATATCCCAAAGTGTTTGCAGCATCCCAAACATCACCTGCGCCTGTGACAAACTTTACGTTGGTAGGAAAAGATTTTACAAATTCTACTTCTTTTCCATTTGACCAAAAAGCTCCAAACAAAGTGTGCAAGTCAATTGCTACTGACATTTTTTCTGAAAGTGCAGAAACTACTCTTTTAGTCTCCTCCTCTTCTGAGATGTGCCCAAGATCATATTGTTTTAGGAGTATGTTACATTCATTCTCATTAAGACATAACGAGTCAAGATTTGAGGCAAGTTCAGCTACTGCCTCTTTAAACTCGCCAGGCCTAGATTGTATGTCTGCAGGATCTAAGAAATGAAGAGATTTTGAGGATTTATCAAAAACGAACTTGGAGAGTTCTGTACCTTTTTCGTTGCTTGCCCAGTTTGTAACTATAACAGCGTCAGCATTCCCAATTACAGTTTGCTCTTTTTGACCTAGTTTTTCAGGTCCAAAATTTTCATTATCCCCAAGATCAGAGAGCATTATATTCACTACATGTCCACTGTTACTAAATTCAAATGATGTAGTTCTGCCTGGATTACCATCTATTAGAAATAAAGAGGAATTTGGAAATTCAGAAAATGCATTTTGTAGAATATGTGAGCCGGTTTTGTCTGCAACAGTAATCAATGAAACTGGTGCTCCAAGTCGTGCAAGTGCATATGCAACGTTTGTTGCATTGCCACCTTTGAGATCTGCTTGTGGAATTCCTCTTATACTTCCACCAAGTTGACTCTTTTTTGAGATCAGATCATATAGCGTAGCAATGTTTTGTATCTTTATTATTCTGTCAAGAAAAAAGTCGTTTAAAACAACCACAGAACCAACAATGTTAAGATTCTGCAGCTGCTCTAACATGCGAAGTTTTTAGCCCATTGGTGGATGAGGAGCATGTCCTCCACCTCCGCCCTTTGCGCCAGATGAAGCAATCACATCATCTATTCTTAGAATCATGCATGCTGCTTCTGTTGCAGATTTTATTATCTGCTCTTTTACTGCCACTGGCTCTATGATATCAAGTGAGTACATGTCTGCTATACGGGTATTTCTTGCATCTATTCCAGTCCACTTTCTGTCCTGAGACTGCTTTACCCTTAGTGCAACCATTGTATCTATAGGATTCATTCCAGCGTTTTCTGCTATTGTGAGAGGAATGATTTCCAGAGCTTCTGCATATTTTTTGATTGCAAGCTGTTCTCTTCCTTCAAAGCGGTCTGCCCAATCTTTAAGAGCTATAGCTAGATATTCTTCTGGTGCACCTCCACCAGCAACAACTGCTGGTTTTTCAATTACATCTTTAACAACCATTAAAGCATCATGAAGTGATCTATCGACTTCGTCAACTATCCTTTGAGAACCACCTCTTATAAGAAGTGTAACTGCACGAGGATTTCTACAACCTTCGATGAAGACCCACTTGTCTGTCTCTACCTTTCTTTGTTCTACGTGTTCTGCAGAACCAAGGTCTTTTGATGTAAGATCATCAAGATTTGTGCTGTTTCTTCCGCCAGTTGCTTTTGCAAGTTTTGTCATGTCACTTTCTTTTACTCGTCTGACAGCAAGTATTCCCTGCTTGGCAAGATAATGCTGCGCTATATCGTCAATACCTTTTTGACAGATCAATACATTTGCGCCGACTTCATGAACTTTGTCAACCATTGCTTTTAGCATCCTATTTTCCTCCTCAAGGAACATCTGCATCTGAGTCGGATCAGTTATCCTGATTTCTGCGCTCATCTCAGTTTTTTCTATTTCAAGTGGAGCATTGACAAGTGCAATCTTTGCCTTTTCTACTTTAGTTGGCATTCCGCTATGAACCACTTCCTTATCTAATGCAATACCCTTGATGAGCGAAGTGTTCCTGATAGAACCACCTGCCTTCTTTTCTACCTTGATGTTATCCAAATCCACCTTACTGGATTCACCCTGCTTTTCTGTTACTTGTAAGATAGCGTCCACTACAAGCTTTGAAAGCATGTTACTATCTTCAGAGACTAGCTTTGACTCCATGCTTGTTTTTGCGATTTTAAGAAGGACTTCTTTCTCTGTAGGGTCAACACGCTTGGCAAGTTCCGAAAGAAGAGAAAGTGCTTTGTCTGCCGCGGCCTGAAACCCCTCGATTATTACAGTAGCATGTACTTCTTTGTCCAAAAGCTCCTCTGCCTTTGCCAAAAGTGAACCAGCAAATATCACTGAAGAGGTAGTACCATCTCCTACTTCATTGTCAGTTGCTTTTGCAATTTCGACCATCATTTTTGCGGCAGGATGCTGTACATCAATTTCTTTTAGAATTGTTGCACCATCATTTGTTATGGTTACATCGCCTAGAGAATCCACAAGCATCTTGTCCATTCCACGTGGACCAAGACTTGTGTGAACAATATCTGCGATCAGTTTTGCAGCTGCGATGTTATTTTTTTGAGCGTCACGGCCCTTAGTCTGGGTAGCACCATCTTTTAGTATAACAACAGGAATCCCGCCCTGAGCAGTTTGTATAGACATGTTTTAGTAGAGCCATTTTTTCCCTTTTTATGTCTTTATCCATAAAAGATTCTCACGGCCTTTGTGATTTTTAACAATCATGTCTTTTCAAAAATCTCAATCGATGTTTTTAAATTAGGAAAGTTGATGCCACAGGGCATGACACGGTTCTCACCTAAAGAATCTTACAAGGAAGTGCTTTCCATGCTAAAAGAACATAACGCATGGTTTGCAAATTCTATTCCTCTCATTGCAAGTGAAAATGTTCCCAGTCCTGCTGTAAGGGAAGCGGCGATATCAGATTTTGCGAACAGATATGCAGAGGGCTGGCCCGGTGAGCGCGTCTATGCCGGCTGTATCTATATTGATAAGGTTGAATTCAAGTGTATTGAGCTTGCAAAAAAATTGTTTAGGGCAGAGTTTGTTGATGTAAGACCGATTTCTGGGGTCGTAGCTAATCTTTCCATTTATTCCGCTTTTACAAATCCAGGTGATGTGATGCTTGCACCATCGATTCCATCTGGCGGTCACATATCTCATGGTAAGAAAGAACATGCAGGAACTGCCGGTCTTGTGCACGGCCTAGATATTGAGTTTTATCCGTTCGATGTAGAAGAGATGTCAATTGATGTAGATAAGACTAAACAAAAGGTAGTTGAGCTTGAAAAGGCCGGCAAGACACCTAGGATGGCTATGTTCGGAGGATCAGTCTTTTTATTTCCACACCCCGTCAAGGAACTTGCAGATTTCCTAAAAGGATACAAGATATTTGTCAATTACGACGGTGCGCATGTTGCAGGACTGATTGCAGGAGGACAGTTTCAGGATCCCTTAAGGGAGGGAGCAGATGCTATGACCATGAGTACTCACAAGACTTTGTTTGGCCCACAGGGAGGAATGATTGCTTCCTTTGAAAAATATGGAGAGGAGATCAAGAAAGCCACTTTTCCTGGCATGACAAGCAATCATCACCTTCATCATGTAGCAGGAAAGGCAATTGCATTTGCAGAGATGATTGAGTTTGGAAAAAAATATGCAGTACAGGTAATAAAGAATGCAAAGGCACTTGCAGAAGCTTTAAGTTCATATGGTTTTGGTGTATTAGGAGAAAAACGCGGGTTTACCAAATCCCACCAGATTGTGGTAAACGTACTTTCTTTTAATGATGGAGGGACAATTGAGGCGGATTTAGAAAAAGCTAACATAATTGTAAACAGGCAACTTATCCCAGGCGATATCAAGGCTGGAAGAAACTACTATCATCCCGGTGGCATACGACTTGGGGTTGCTGAATTGACACGGCTTGGTATGAGAGAGTCTGAGATGAAGACGATTGCAGGCTTTATCAAAAAAGTAGTAGACAAAAAGGACAAGAAAAAGGTTGCAGCCGAAGTAAAGTCATTTAGAAAAGATTACCAAAAAGTCCATTATTGTTTTGATACTAAACTTGGTGCGTATGAGTATGTTAGGCTTCACTAAGCATAGTCTGTAAGCAAGGCCTGGTCACTTTGCTCTTTTCCAAATACTAATTCTAACTCATCTAAGAGAGCAAGGACTCTTCCCCTTAGATACGGATCAATTTCATATTTACCAAGTAACTTCTTTGCAAGCTTGAGGTATTTGTTTACAGACGGTCGTGTTAATGTCTGAATGAGTTTGTTGCCACATTCAGTACAATTTTGTGCTACTGGGATCCTCCTGTAGCTGGCACCACATGCAGTACATCTAAATGATTGACCAGAGTATGCCCTAAGGTTTCCCATTATATCTGGCAGAAGATGTGTTGTCATAACCATTGATACTACCTCGCTTGGATCTACGGCATTAATCATGTCAGCAGTTCTGATCTGCATGTCAAGCTTTTCTAAAACAGAACCAAGTGTAGAGTATGCGCTTCTAGATCTGGAAGTGGTAAGGGTAGATGTGGGATGGGTAAAGCCAAATCCATAAAATTGCTTTTCTGTCTCAAGTCTTGATTTCATAGTTTCAATTTCTTTTACCTTGCTTGCCTTTTCTCGTGCAAGAGTTGCCTCAAAAAATGAGAGCGGCAGCTTGCTTGCAACCTCAAAGTTGTGAGCCTGCCTCTGTACTTCTTGTGGCACTACAACTGGCTGTATCAATAGCGGCGCATCCATAAGACCACCTATTCTGTCTGACAGGAATTGTCTTGAGAAATTGAGTAGACTATCCATTAAAAGCATAATTGAATCAGCGTCACCGTCTGCATCACGCCTTTTAGCTGAGTGCCATACAGGAGTGCCATAACATACATGGGTGTTTGTATACCCAATTATTCTTCCAACGATCCCAACTGATGTGTGCGGAGCTAATCCAATTATTAAATGGCCAACAAGTTCATCGGTATTTTTTACCTTATAGAATGTAGAATGACCATACAGCGTTTCTAATTCTTTGTCGATATATTGTGAAGTCTGTACCAAATATTCGCCGCATTCAAATGGAATTATAACATCTTGCATTCTAAGTTCTACAAGCTGATTAGGTTTGGCGAGTGGTTTGCCATCAACATCATGCGTGTAACCAAGCTCTACAAGCTTATCTATGGATGTGCCGATCCATTCGGGTTTAAAGTGAGTAAGAGGCGCATTTGTTGCATCAAACCTAATAGTTCCATCCTTGAATACATTAAGACCCAGGCTCTGCCTTATGAGGCCCTTTTCTAGAGGCTCCGCGATTTTGTCTTGATTTATGAGTTCTTTTACTCCTTTAAACGGTTCTTGCACGCGTATGCCAGTCTTTTCCTGTGCAATAAAAAGTCGTTCCTTTAGAGGAAAAGCCTTGTAGCTATGTGAGATTCCTCTCTTCTTGCATTTTGAACAGAAGTCAGAATCAAGCTCGGCTCTGCAACTTGGACAAACGAGAATCATCGCTGTCTTATTTCGACACTTTATACATGCTATTCCAATCGATGGTCCGTTACATTTTTTGCAAATCCTATTGTTGATGTTACAGTAAAAGTTTGGTTGTTTTGAAGCTTTGACCAAATCACGTGAAGCCCCGCCCTTACTACCTACAGGAAAAAGTGAGTGTACGGGCGGCTTCATTTTTCTTGGCGCAGCTTTTTCTGGTCTGCCCACCCTGACTCCAACCGCTGTGGAAAACTTGTCACGGATCTTTATTCCAGAAGCCTGCGAGATCATTTGTGGAATGGTCAACGAACTGTCAAGTTTAATGGGGTTTCTAAAAAGTAAACTAAAGAAAATTTGTGCCTCTGTTGTTTTTAATAGAATGGATTCTCCGGCAACTTCGTGTGGAACGCCAAGCTTTTCAAGTATCTCTTTACTATTTTTTTGGTAGATTATTAAATCTGGTTTGATGCTTGTTGGTTTTAGAAGTTGCTCAAATTCTTGAGGCAAGAGTTGGTCCCAATAGTATAGGTGGTGAGGGTGTAAGGGGATGTCAAAATCAAGTGATAGTTTAAGCGCCTCATCCAAGCTTGGGGTCGTAGTAAGATATTGTAAAAGGTCTGGCTCGCCTGCCTTGTATTTTTCAAGTTTTGCCTTTAGCTCTTCTACCCAATATTCTTCTACATATCCAGTTGGCACAAGCTCTGCATTGTTTTCTAAAAAGTCACCATAGCTAATCAAAATGTCACCCAGATGAAGGATTTTTTCTATCTTATCCTTCAGATTGATTCCATCTAGTGTGTTTTTGATTTTCAAAACATTTCCATTTGTAAGCCGCACTATTGGTGTATCAAGTGAATCTACAAAGGCAACAGTCGAGGCCTTGCCAGGAATATCAAGTTTGATCTGAGTGCCTACAGCGATGGCATGGTCTAGTATTTCTGCAACAACAGGGTGAATTCCAACTGAGGCAAAGCCTGTATTACATGACCTTCCATACCTTAGTCTAAATCCGCCTAGTTTTTTTGGCATTGAAAGTACTGACCTGCCAGTTATGACCTCCCGCATTCTATGAGAGGCCGTATCTTCATCACCAGTTTGGATTGCTCCCTTGAGGTCCTTTAACCAGCTCCAGCCATCTAGTTTGAATAGATCTATAAGTGTTAGTAGTTTCCTTGATCTTCCAATCAAACCATCGTTTAGGACACGAAGAGCGCCGCCCCTTACCCTGTTTGTACTTATGCGAGCCATGTTTCTATGACTAACAGTTTCGATTGGGTCTGTATCAACACCATTTAGCTCAACCGGAAGATTTGATATTACAGTAACAACGTCCTCGTCAGGCACATGGAATTGAAAGCTTCCTACTTCCCTTTCATAAAGTCGTAACTCCTCCACAAACCTACCTGCCTCATCGTCAAAGGAATTTGCCTCATATTTTGCAAGACCAGCAACTTTCCTAACATGATCTGCAATAAGCATTGTAGAGGCGGCCTCAGTTCCACCAGCAGATCTTATGGGACCGGCAAATGAGATAGAGAGGTACCCCGAGCCATCTCGGTTCTTCTTTATTTTTACTTCATGTATCCCTTGAAGTGGAGCTATGGTAACTCCTTCTGTTACTATCGCAAGACCCACCCTTACTGCCAAGTCAAGTTTTTCTTCCAATGTAGCATCCGAACCAGAGTATTTACCAAGAGCAATCTCCTCTGAGAGGTTGAGCGCCGCAAGTTCTTTTGTAGTCTTTTGTATAAGCGCTCTTAAATTCTCAGTAACATCAATCTCATGCATTTTAGATACACGATCAGCTAGATCAAACGCAATTTTTGGCTCTACCATCCCAGACGAGTCTGCAAGAGTAGATTTTGCAGCGGCCGCTCTCTCAAAGGTAGAAAACACCTCGTTCGAGAGTTTGGTATAGTAATCAAAATAATAGCTTGGCATCGGAGTCTCTCCAAGTCGCAATGCCACATTCTCGGACATCTTATCTCCTTACACTCTGGATGGTTTTTACAATATCGGTTAGAGTTTTCATACTACCACTCTTTTCTGCAAGTGTTCCTATAACTATGGCATTAGCACCTGCCTTGACAAGCTCACCTGCAGTTTGAGAGTTTCGTATGCCTCCACCCACAATTAGAAAGCCTTTGAAGACCTTTCGTACTGCTTTTACCATTTCTGGTTTGATATGAGATGATGCGCCAGAGCCTGCCTCAAGATAGACAAATCTCATCCCAAGGTATTGTGCTGAGAGAGCATACATGGCTGCCAAGTTTGCCTTGTCAAATGGGATGGTTCTTGCAGCCCCCACAAACCAAGCCGACGTTCCCTCTCCTATCACAATGTAAGCTGTTGGCAGTGCCTCAAGACCAAACTTTAGGACACTTGGAGCACCCAGCGCCTGAGCTTGAGATATAAAATATGGATTATCAGAATTCAAAAGTGAGGTAAATAAAATTGCATCAGCTCCTGGAACGACGCCTGTTACATTTCCAGGAAACAATATGATTGGAATTTTAAGAGATTTTTTCAAGTTTTTAACAATTTCAGCCATGCCAAGCTGATCCGTGGCAGACGATCCTCCAACAAGGATTGCAGCAGCGCCTATCTTCTCAACATTCTTTGCAAGTTTGATTGTTGATTTTACCTCGGAGACTTCAGAATCAATGAGGACAAAAAGCAAGGCGTTCTTTTTCTTGAGAGTAGATTTAAGATAATCTTCTACGCTTGTCATGAGTCACGTTAATCATGAACTTTTTAAAGTTTAATTTAGTGTATGTATACAGATTTGTATAGCTATGGCAGAACCCCAGAATTATATTTTTAACAACATAATAAGAAAAATTATTAAAAAATCATTATTTACTGAAAGACAAATCCAAATTATTCTAAATCAATCAAACCTACAAAAAACCAAGTTTAGTATAACAAAAGGTGCCTATTACAGGCAGGTAAAGCAATCAAGGGGTAAGCTCCTAGGGTTGTACTATTCCGTCATCCTGCTTAGGGGCATGGGGGTGCTTCTTCCTGAAGATATGGATGTGATTACCAAACTCTCTGAACAGGTTTCTGTGATACAAAGTAGTGATGTTTTCCCTGAAAGAGAAGATGAAATCATCTCCGTGATTGAAGCGGTACTTAATCGTGCCTGCAGATTGTGACTTCATTCTATGTATGCATGAAAAATATGATGTTGTGATTGATGTGTATTATGTGAAAAAAAGTTGTTCAGATATGATAAATCACGATTTTAGATGAATTTTGTGATGTTAGTAGAGATTCCAGATGTAGGTGTGATGATTGGTATTTTTATCGCGTTTGTGAGTGGCCTTTTTGCCATAGTCATATACAATAAAGTAAAACCACTCATGAAAACAGAGTCGGATCAGATCAGGTCCTACATAGACCGCCTTCAGTACTATGAGAACCAATTAATTGATATGAAAATACGATTAGATTCATTAGATTTAGGCAAAGAGGATCCTAGTGCTGAGATATTGGTCAAGGCTGAACGAAGGCACAAGAAGCAAGAGTTTGATGAGAGAGATGGGGAACAAAAGGAGCGCATGCCCAACATGAATTTTGGTAGTGCAGTAGATTATGTCTTGAAGCTAATCACAGAAAGGCCCATGACATCACGTGATATACAAATCACAATTGGTAGGACGCGAGAGCACACATCAAGGATGATGAAAAAACTTTTCGAAGAAGGGTTTGTGGAAAGAAACATGAAAACAAAACCCTTTACCTATTACATAACTGACAAGGGCAAAGCTAAGATCGGTTTAACAAAAATAGCGGCCCAATAACCACAAAATTCGTTGTCGCGTCTAAAAAAATAACCTAATTAGTAATTTATTATTTTAATAAAATCTTTAATATGTAAACTAATTTTTTATTAATATTGACTGTACAGCAAAACGAAGAATTGATTAAGATCACATCTGGTGGGACAGTCTCAATTCCTAAACAATTCAGGAAATTTCTTGAGCTTCAAAAAGGAGATTATGTTAAGATAATAATGAATCACGATCATCTTGTGATAAAGAAAGCTGTAATTTCTTAATGTGTTTATTTTGTTAAGGAATTGGATTGTTTTTGTGTGATTTTAATAATCTGGTAGGCCCACTCTCTTCCCTGTCTTGCTCTTTGAACCTTGCCTTTTGAGGCAAACCTAGAGAGGTATGTGGAGATTATGCTTAGTTTAATGGGTTCGCCATAGTCATCTTCGTACTTCTCAAGTACTTGAGAAGAGGTAAACATGCCTATAGGAAAGTGTTTATCGATTATATTCCAAATCTTAGCACCTACCGTATCCAATGTTGGTGACTCGCTTTCCTCTATATTCATCAAATCCATTAACTCGAATATCTTAAGCATCTTTTCCCTTGTGACGTTACCTTCCAGGCTAAAGTTGTACTTGGCCCCCTCAGCATCCTCTAGATCAATCTTGATTCTTTTTCTGGTCATTGTGATCGATCCGGTTAACCCATTAACACTTGAATAGATCAAAGAAGATTTGTTAACCAGTGGGTTTGTTAACATTCACTGCCTAGCCCATGCCTATCCATCTCTGGCACCTTAACAAGGCGCCTATGTTTCATACTTTTTATTAGGAAAATCCATGCCTAGAGTGGAAATGTAGGGGTTAGTCATACCTGATTAACATTGTTAAGACCTATATTCACGCCTGGAGTGGAAACAAAGGGGTCAAAATCACCTTTTCGGGTCATTACCTTAACATCTTCTTAACAGTTTGTTAACTGGGTTTTAGGCAGGCCCACACACCATAGCTTCCACTCTAGCTTTATTAAAAAATTTTTTTTTAAAAGAAAATAAAAATAATTAATTATAAACTAAATTTGGTTTAGTGACTCTATTCTAATTAGATTATCTTAAGTAGAATCCATATGTGGATAGAGAAGAAACATTGGTGTGTGGGTTAATGGTAAAAGATGCCGTCGATAAACTTCTTGATGATGCTATAAGCGGTAGATCATTATTCAAGGACAGGGAAGTTCTTCAATTCACATACATACCAAAAAACATTCTACATAGGGATGATGAACAGAAAAAAGTAATGCAGTCTTTACTTCCTCTTGCCAAGAAATCTCGGCCTTCAAATTTACTTGTATATGGTAAAACAGGTACAGGAAAGACTTTGGTTGTAAGGAAAATGTTACAAAAAATTCAAGGACGCCCAGAACTACAATCATTCCCACTAAAAGTAGCCTATTCTAATGCGAAAGAGGAAACAACATTATATGGACTGTTAGTTAGTTTTGGTAAGCAATTAGGGCTAACATCACGTAAAGAGCTTCCTCCCACAGGCCTATCAATAAGTGCAGTATTCAATAAAATAATTGATACCATAAAAAAAAATTCATTCAAAACAATATTTGTCATAGATGAAATTGATTATCTGGTTAAACTAGTATCAAAAACGGACAAGGATGTTTTTTATTTATTGACACGAGCAAATGAGAGGTTAGGAGAGGGCTCTTTAACAATAATAGGAATTTCAAACGATCTAACATTCAAAGAAAGACTTGATCCTAGGGTGTTAAGCAGTCTAAGTGAAGAGGAGATAGTTTTCACAAACTATACTGGTGACCAGATTAAAGAAATTCTTATGGAGAGAATAAAAGACGCATTTACAGAAGGGGTTATTGAACAAGGATCCATAGAACTCTGTGCGAGAATGGCAGGTCAAGAACATGGTGACGCAAGAAGAGCAATTGACCTGCTACGAGTAGCAGGAGAGATAGCTGAAAGAGAAAACTCCGAGAAAGTAACACAAGATCATATTAGAAAAGCCAGTTCAAAAATGGAAGAAGACAAGGAAACAGCAGCATTAAACTCCTACCCACTTCATGAAAAATTACTCATTTTGTCTGTGATGAAGTCAAACGGCGCTGGTACAGGTGAAATCTACCATTATTACAAAAACTTGTGTAAAACAGTCGGCCAAAAAGAACTCACCCAAAGAAGAGTAACACAGATTCTAAGTGAGATAGAAATGACCGGCTTAATTTCAGGCAAGATCATACATCAAGGAATGCATGGTAGGACCAAAAAATACACCCTAACCATCCATCCAGAAACCGTAAAAAAAGTTCTCAGAGAAAGCGCAATATTAGAGGATATAATATAAGTAGAATTCTATTCAGTAAAATTTTTTCTATAAACTTTGAGTGTTGCCAAGTTTACAATAACGGCAACACCAGGAGTAGGTGTAATCCCAACACTTGTCTGGTATGATGTTTGAGTCTGCCAGGCACCAGAATTTACTATTAGAGTTCCCTTATACATATCCAAATCTACCACATGGATATGTCCAGCATGGAAAATATCTGGAA
>JBOGRG010000155.1:0-2550 GCA_050749365.1 Nitrosopumilaceae archaeon | reverse complement strand
GGTTATCACTGCATGACAATACCATACTTGGAAGACCAGCTTAGACGAAGCTTGAACAATTTGGGTCTTGACTGTATTGATTTAATGTATCTTCACAATGCAGCAGAAGGCCAGCTCCAAGACATCTCAAAAGAGCAATTCATGAGGAATCTCAAACAAGTCTTCGAGTTTTATGAAAAGCAGAGAAAGCAAGGAACGATACTATACTATGGCATGGCAACATGGGATTGCTTTAGAGTACCACAAGAACATCCTCAGCATCTTTTGTTATCAGATGTGATAAAACTAGCAAAGGAAGCAGGTGGAACCGAACACGGATTCAAGTTTGTCCAGCTTCCTTACAATATGTATCTTGATCAAGCTCTAGTTTTAAAAAATCAGGCCTCAAATGGAACAAAGTCTTCAATATTGGAGACAGCTATAAATCTTGGAGTCGGAGTTTTTGCAAGCGTTCCACTTATGCAAGCAAAGCTTCTTGGACCAAATGTAATACCTGAATTTGGTAATCTGAAACCATCACATAGAGCGCTACAGTTTGTTAGATCAACTCCTGGAATAATTGCACCTCTTGTTGGACACAAAACAAGTGCTCATGTTGATGAAAATCTTGAGCTAGTCAAAATACCGCCACTATCTAACACCGAATTTTCTCAACTACTCACAAAGTTAACATCAACAATGTAAAGAATAAATACAAACACGCATCGTTTTTAGATATGCCAGTTGATCCCGTCTGTGGAATTGAGCTTGATGAAAGTCTGGCTCTTGTTCATGAACACAAGGGGAAAAAGTATTATTTTTGCTGTCATGGCTGCAAGCAAATTTTTGTTAAAAAACCAAGCAAGTGGAAAAAGGCTAGATAGGAAAGCTTCCACACATACGACAAAAGTGTGAATCAACTTCCTTGATTGCCTGACAATTTGGGCACCTTGATTTAGATGAACCTAGAAAAACAGGCGGTTTGTAATATTTCCTATATATCTCGTAATAGTATAGTGATTCTTTTGATTCTAGCTTAACCTGTTCTGTTTCATTATATAGCTTCAATTTATCGGCATATACAGAATCTATGATCAGATTTTCAAAAAAAGATGTCAGCCCCGTAGTTCCAGAACCATCTTGCATAGCAGATTTTTCTCTCCAAGTTATTGATTCTGGCAGTATTTTTTCAAAAGCCTTTCGAAGTATCCATTTTCCGTATTTTTTGCCCCTCTCTTGATGTACTTTTAGATCTGCTGGAATTGATTTTGCGTATTCAACAACCTTCTCATTAAGGAAAGGGGTTTGCACATCAATTCCAAGTGATTTTCCAATCTGCAGTGTAGGAAAATGCATTACCTTCCATATTCTCTCCAAGTCTTTTTGTAATTCTTCACCTTGCTTACGTTGAAAAAAGCTGTAGCCAGCAAAGAGTTCGTCAGCACCATCACCAGTAATTATACTGGTAAAACCTTTTTCCTTTGCTAGATTCATTGTAAGATACATAACAATTGAATTTCGTATTTCTATAGGGTTGAAGACTTTCAGGATCTTAATAGTCTCTTCAATTGCATGTACCAAATCTACAATAGATGCAGTTTTTACATCCAGTTGCAGATCAGTTTGTTTTGCTACTAGTTGAGAATGCACTAGATCTACAGACGGAAAGTCTTTTGTGACAGTAACAATTCCTCTTATCTTTTTGTTGCCAAGACAGAAAGCTAGTATCGAACTATCTAGCCCTCCAGACAGTGCTATGCAATCAGATTTACAGTTAGACACGGCATCTGAAACAAGTTTCTCAAGTTTTAAACAAATTTCTTCCAACACATCGATCTGATGCTTTGAATAAAATAAGTTATCTTTGCAAAGACAAGATATCAATGTTAAACAGTCAAATGATGAAAATTGTTGAGCCTAGTTAATTGTTAACTTTATATATTTTACAGCGCCTTTTTTCATTGTATGCTTCTTCCAGTAGAGATAGAGACAAAGACACTGATTCCCGCACTACGAGCCATATTGGCAAAAAAGCTCATCGAGGATCATAGCATACGTGAGGAGGAGGTATCAAAGCTGCTAGGGGTCACCCAAGCTGCTATAAGCAACTATGTCAGAGGCACGCGAGGCGATCCAGAACTGATATCAAAGCTTCTTGCCGTAAAAGAGGTCTCAGATATGATTGACGATATATGCAGCAATCTGGCATCAAGCATGGCATACACCCCTGCAAGCCTTTCAAAGTTCATTGGGTTATGCAACTACATAAAATCAAGTCTGTTGATATGTGACATTCATCACAACTTGGAGACAAACATAGACGAGGCAGTATGCAAAGAATGCGAAAACATGTTACTAAAGGGACCTGGCAGCGCGTTTTAGATTATTTTTTTGGCAATAGTTATCTGAATAGTAGAAACAAGGGTCATTCCGTATTTTCCTGCCGCATTTTCACTATCGACTGTTATATCAACTACCTCTGAATTATCCTTCATCATAGTTTCTGTCACCATATTAGTAACCGCTACTGCTGTAGGTATATCGTCACCTTTGGCTTTGAGTATTATTCTT
>JBOGRG010000154.1:0-16307 GCA_050749365.1 Nitrosopumilaceae archaeon | reverse complement strand
AACCCTTCTGCTGTTATGTTTGCAGGAATAAGATACCAGATCCAACTTTTACCTTGAGAAAATGACAATGTTCTCGATATTCATACAGGTCCCTTATTATTGTACGAGATTAATTGTTAGTTTTATTGTGCTGTTAAAATAACAGAAACAATCAACGGAAAAATATTATCATGCAGCAGCGTGCTGTGACACACGCCAAGGCTCAAGGTTGGACCTCAAGGATCCAGAAGCTTCATGACGACCTTTGTCATCATTTTCCTGGGAGTTTCTCATCCCATAGACCAGCCTCATTCCTCTTCACGGAAGGGTTTTTCCTTGCTGCGGTGCTTTTTTACTGCATGAATCCTATCTTGGGAGGATGTTCCGTTGATAGGAACAAAATATACGTCACTAAATTATTTAAGTTTTGTTAGAATATTTGATTGAAATGTAAGAATTTGTGGATACAATATAGAAATTACATCACATAGAATTTTTTTTGCAAATTATACAATCAACACTTTTATGGTATGTGTGGTTACTGATTTTATAACAAAAGAAATCGATCTCTATCAAATGATTTACGAGTCAAACTTGGAAAGCAAGCTAGAGCAAATCTTAATCGGTCTGATAAAAGATAGCCCGTCTCCAAAGATAAAAGAGTCCATACACAGGTTTCTGCTATATGTTCAGCACGCATCAGAAAATTTTTGGGTAACTTTTCACAAAGCAAGGACCTATCAAGAAAGGTTAGAGTGTTACTATCAATTCACAAAAAACCAATGTCTTGCAACCGAGGTTCTAATACGAGACTTGGATTCTATATTAGATGAAGGCGAAGTCAAAGAAAATCTTAACACAATTCTCAAAGAGGGCTTTACTTTTTAGCTTAGTGTACCTTCAGTCTTTGAACGAGATTCTTTAAAATTCTTTATTCTATTACCTTCCTCATCTACAACGTGATCAATCGTTTTAAGTTTTTCACTTAAATTGTTAATCATGGTACCAACATCATCAGCTTCTTTTTCTACTTCAGCTCTTTTCTGAGCTAGATTCTTGATTCCTTGATTTTCCTCATCTATGTACTGACCAACCTTGATGAGCTTCTCTTTCAGGTTTTTAATATCAACAGATTCATCTTCAATGTTTTTCTCAAGCTTCGTACGCTTGTCCTTTAGGTTCTTTATCATTAGGCCAACATAATCAATGGCTTCTTCAAGCTTCGTACGCTTGTCCATAAGTGATTTTATGCCTATGTCATCAGTTGGCTGACCCATACCAAATTGTTCAACACGCTCGGGTATTTTTATCTGTTCAACAGGTTTTGATTGGGATTCATTAGGTTGTGTGGGTTCGATTTGTTCTAGTTTTTCAGATTCATATTCCATATCTTTTACCATGACATC
The DNA here is from genome assembly GCA_050749365.1 of Nitrosopumilaceae archaeon. Taxonomy (GTDB): domain Archaea; phylum Thermoproteota; class Nitrososphaeria; order Nitrososphaerales; family Nitrosopumilaceae; genus JBBDNF01. The sequence goes on along the minus strand of JBOGRG010000154.1, from coordinate 14,922 downwards.
GCCCTGAGTGCCTTGACTTTCCTCTGACGCAAGTTCTCTAAACTTTTCTAGGTTTTTTTTGAACTTTTCAAACATATTTCTTATGAATAGTGTAATTTACAATATATAAAAAGTTAATAGATATAGACTGTAGACCCTTGCCAATTTTAAGATGGACAAACTACGAATTTTAAGCATGATTTTCAATACGTGTGTATAAAACCAGAAAAGATGCTCTTTCTAACTAAACTTGTTTAGATGGTAAAATTAAGCAGCTGATCAGATTTTATAGGGCATGAAGTAATGCCAAGTCAAGAAAGGAGGTGCAACGATGAGCTATAACGAAGGTGGTTTTGGCGAAAGCTCTGATAACCAAGGATACAGCGGCGACAGAGGCTACGGCAGCGGTAGACGATTTGGCGGCGGTAGACGATTTGGCGGCGGTAGACGATTTGATGACAGGCCAAAACCAGTAGAAACCGGAAAGGAATACGACGTTTCCATAACAGAAATTAGTAGAAAAGGCGACGGTATCGCAAGAGTAGAAGGCTTTGTGATATTTGTCAAAGGTGGACAAGTTGGACAGAATGCAAAAGTAAAGATCACCCAAGTCGGTGGACGATTTGCTACTGCTGATGTAGTAGGAGAAGGTTCTCCACAACCAGCAGCAGAACCTGCAGCTGAATAAGCAGTCTATCTATCCAAAAACTAATTTTCTTTTCCTACTTTTTCTTAATTTTATAACTGTGCAGTTTTCATTTTTATGAGGTTTATAATTTCAAGTTTTCTTTTTATGTCTAGTGTTGGTTCCAGTGTGACATAAACAGTTTTTCGTTTTGGATATACTACAATCTGGGTTACTTTTTCACGTTCTATATGAACATAGTTTACCTTCCCTAGGCTTTTGTTAAACTCATTTCGCATCTTTCTTCGTAGTGCAACCTGTTTGCAAAAATGCTCTTCTTCTTTTTGGGATTTTAGTGAGGTCTTTCCTTCCTTCATTATTGCCTCTGATATGTTTCCTCTTAAATCTATGATAGCAGCAAATCTCATCGCAGGATCTATTGACAAGATGTCTTCTACTATAGGAATAAGGTCTGTTTTGTGATTTCCATTTTTCAAGATATGAGATGCCAAATTTAGATTCGGTAAATATATCTTATTTTTTAAGAGATGCTGAGATCAGGCAGTTTACTGATGATATTACAAAATATTAGAACATATCAGCATCTATAAAATATCTATTCCACGGCCAACGTACAATTTTGTTTTAGATTGTTTTTATCTATTATACAATCAACTTTGTAATGGTTTTGTACTTTCTTCTATTTAGAATCTAAGATAAATTATACAACTCGTAGATGATCTAACTATATAGTTCCTATGTCATATATAGAACAGAGATTTAACTATGTAAATTAGCCACAAGATATGCCGCAATGGATGTCATGGTTAAAGTCAAATGAAAAAGAGATCCTTGCTATTTTAAACGATCTTGCTGCTAAGGCAGAAGAAGTAGCAACCTTATTAGTTGACCTCTTTTCAAACTTTGAAAAATTAGAGGAAAATCATGCAAAGATCAAAAAACTAGAAAGAGAAGCAGACGGGCTCACCCATTCTGTCTTTGAGGAGTTAAACAAGACCTTCATCACACCGCTAGACAGAGAAGATATCTCAAGGATTGCATCAAAAACAGATGATATTGTTGATTATATTGAGGGGATATCAGGTAGAATTGTTAATTTTAGAATAAGCACATCTCCACCATACATGCTTGCAATCGCTAAAGAACTTGCCTTAGCAACAAACGAAATTAACTTTATGATTACAAGACTACACAATGTAAAGGCAGACAAGTCCATCATTGACCATTGCAGAAAGGTTAGTGAGTCGGAACACCGAGTAGACGAAATTCATCGCAAGGCTGTTGGAGAGTTGTTTGATACAAACGACGTCGTTACAATAATTAAGATGAAAGAGATCTATGACGCATTAGAAACCGCATCAGACAGATGTCAAGACGTTGCGGATTCGATAGAAGACATTGTACTAAAATACACTTAGGTTTTTTATTATGTATGAGCTTGCAATAGGAGCAATTCTGGTAGCGTTATTTTTTGATTTTGTAAATGGATTTCACGATGCTGCTAACTCTATTGCTACCGTCGTAGGCACAAGGATCTTAAAGCCACTCCAAGCAGTTATCCTTGCTGCTAGTGCAAACTTCATTGGTCCTTTTGTTTTTGGAGTTGCTGTAGCAACTACCATAGGAAAAGGAATCATCAATCCAGATTTTGTGACGATTTACATTGTCATTGGGGCATTAACTGGCGCAATTATCTGGGATATCATTACATGGCTGTTAGGCCTTCCATCATCATCTAGTCACGCTTTGGTAGGTGGAGTATTGGGTGCGGGCATAGCAGGAGCTGGTATGCATGCAGTAATTTTTGGCGGACTAGAAAAAGTTGCTATTGGCATAGTTGTATCACCGCTAGTTGGCCTAATTACGGCATTTCTTCTAGCAACTTTGATTATTACTATATTTGCAAAAAGACGGCCACGTATAGTAAATTCTGTCTTTGGAAGACTGCAGCTAATCTCATCAGCGTATTTTTCATTAACTCATGGAGCAAATGATGGTCAAAAAACCATGGGAATCATTGCCCTCATTCTACTAACAGAGGGTGTAATTACTAGTTTTGAAGTACCATTTTATGTCATTTTTATCGCAGCTCTTGCAATAGGTCTTGGTACTTTTTTTGGTGGTTGGAGAATTGTAAAAACAATGGCGGTAAAAATAACCCAACTAAAACCATACCAAGGCTTTGCAGCGGAAACAGGCGGTGCATCTATTCTTGCTGTTCTTGCATGGCTTGGAATTCCAGCAAGTACTACACATGCAATTTCTGGCGCAATCATGGGGGCAGGCGCTGTTAAGCGAGTATCTGCGGTAAGATGGGGAATTGGGAAAAGAATTGTCTGGGCTTGGATTATAACTATACCAGCGAGTGCTGCGGTAGCTTATGTTAGCACACTAATCATACATGTTTTTGTTTAATCTAGACGATCTAACATCTCTATTAACTTCATAAAACATCATGTATGGTGGCTACCCAAAAAAAGTCAGAGCAGTTCGTCGTGTCGGGTTTTAATTCCGTAATCGGAGGTCTATATCTGACCTCCCCTCTTTTTAATAAAAAAGAAGGAAGGTGGGTTTATTCCACCGAAACTGTTGCTCTAAACGATGCCATCTCGTCTTGGCTTTGCCGCAAGCTAATGTCTGCTGTTGCAAGAGGAGTTACTGTCAGATGACCAACTTGAAGGAAATGATAGTCTTCTCCCTTGAATCCAACCTTTGTGAAGGCAAGCGCATAGGTATTTTCTACATTAGTAGGTGCAAGATAACCACTCAATGCAACCCTGTGTTCTTCTCCTTCAAACATAACCTTGCCATGGAGTTGGATAATTGCACTATCATGTCGTTTGGTTCCCTGCACTTTGCCCTTGAGGTCCACATCAAAAATTCTGTCCCCAACAGAGATTGTACCGTTAGCGGTTACTCTCCATAGGTGTTCGCCTACCTTAGCAGCTTTTCCATCGTGCAAAGATATTGTGGACTCATAGGCCGTGCCTCCAATCACTGCCCAGCCCTCAGTCTTGCCATCAAAGGCTATGGTTGGTCTCAAGTTTCTTTCATCATGGCGATCTGTGTCTCTTTTTTCTTCAAGTTGTCTTTCTTCCTTGTCTACGATTTCGGTTCTTATCTTTTCAACACGATCTTTTGCCTTATCGCTGACTTTGTCTTTTCTTTCCTCATTGTCAGATACATTAGCATTGGTACTTGCAGTGTTGCTTGTCTGAGCACTAGCCACAGCAAGCGATGACATTGCAAGTACAAACAGCATGCCAAGTGCAATCAGCAGCTTTGCATTCTGATTTTTTTGCATAAGGCTCTTTAGTTTACAGAATAGATTAGGGACAACAAGAAACGGCATAATTCCTAATATATCGCAAGGACAAGTTTTGGGGTTTATTGGATCAAAAAATCCACGCAATTTGAAAACCTGAATATTTCGTAACATTTTATTCATATTCAAACGTAAATTTACTTACAGAACTGCTCCGTCCCCGCCGCACAAATAAGATAGTTTTTCCAAATTTATTGCCATGAAATAGCTGTTCCGCTAGCTGTTCCGCTTTCAGTGTTTCAAGGCGTCCCTCATAATACATTTGTACTATAGAGAAGGCATGTCAAAACAACAATACAGATCCGAAATGGGCATAATTGCCGATATTTTAGGTGTGGCCATGGACGGTGGTACACAAGGGGTAATTGTATCTGCCATATCCAGGCGGGCAAATCTCTCGCACTATGCAGTGCTTGACAAGTGCCAGAAGCTAATAGATGCAGGCCTAGTAAACTCCATGAAAGACAATAGAAACCGCCTCTTTGTGATTACCGAGAAGGGAATACGATTCTTTCAAGAGTTTCAAAGATTCCAAACCCTAGTCCAGTCAATGAACCTAAGGTATTAAAAAATGGAGCAAAAAACACAGTTAGTACAAAGTGAGTATCCTCTATCTGAGGGAATGCTTTTTGTAAGGATTACATATATCCTGTCAATAATGGTTAGAGCACCAATTATAGCAGCATGTTTTTTTCTACTCGCCATAACATCATTGGCGCAATACTCCTTTGGTTCTCTAAAGGTTCTTGATTTTACAATTTACACTGATGGTACCACACATGTTTTTTATCAGACCGAGGTAGATCCTTTAGCGCCAGATGTTACGGTAGAACTTTTTGGAAATACAATTGACAACTTTGTAGCACGGGATGAAAACGACCTTCTCCTTTCTAGCAAAATTGACTCCAATTCAGTAGTAATCCAAACATTAGGCGCTTCCAAAGTTCAAATCGACTATGATACTGCCGACCTTGTGACAAAAAATGGAAAGATTTGGTCGTTTCAGGTAGATACGCCTGTTGATCATTCTGTACTTTTACCAAAAAACACAGTAATTGTTGGTATGAATACCTACCCACTTAACATGCAAATTACAGATGAGCAATCACTCATTTCACTTCCAAGTGGTCCTGCTGAGATTAGCTATGTGTTTGGAGTTTTAGGAACAGCCCAGTCTGCCACACTTGCCATAGAAAGAGTTCAGGTTCTAATTAATCAAATTAATACAGAAGGAATTAAAACACCAATGGCTGATGCAAAACTTGCAGAGGCTGTTTCTGCATTTGACGAAGGTAAGTTCTCAAGTGCTGAGATCCTTGCAAACGAGGCAAAGAATATTGCTGTTCAAGAACAACAAGCAACTCTTTCAAATCCGGGATCAAAATCAGATACTCTAACTTCTGTAGGAGGTACAATTGTAGCAGCTGCAGCAACCATCGGCACAGTCGCAGGAGCCGTGATAACAGTTGCTATTTTGATTAAAAGAGCCAAATCTGCAATCAAGAAAACCGTGGAACTTCTGCCAAAGAATCAAAAATACACTACTCCAGACAAAGAGACAATCTTTAGACTTAAACCAGATTTGCGTCAAGAAGACAAAGAGATAGTGACATTTATCTCTGAAAGTGGTGGTCAAGTCTACGAAAGTGAATTACGTAAAAAATTTCTTCTTCCGCGTACAACGACTTGGCGTGCAGTAAAACGCCTTGAAAGAGAAGGAATTGTAGAAATAGAGAAGAAAGATCAACAGAATCTCATAAGGATACGAAAAACTTTGGAGGAAAACCAAGAATGAAGCCATTAGCATTTGTTTTACTTGTTTTAGTTGGAAGCATGTTAATTACAAGCATGCCATCACAGATATTCGCTGATCCACAACTTGATTCATTACTTAGAATCGCAAATCAGGCAAGGGATAACATAAAGATCAGATTATCACAGCTTGAAAGCGTACCTGATGAAATTGCTAAATTGTATGAACAAGGTTCAGCAGAGACAGATGCACTCGCACAATCAGTTACACAGGAAGACACAGCTTCATCAAGACAACATTTTCTTTCTGCAATGAGGCTATTCAAAGAGGCAAGTGACAAGATATCTTCATCAACTCCAACAATTGGGGGAGATCCACTACCTACGTCTGATACATCACGACTAAAAAATACAATTGCTAGAATGGAAAAGGATGCACAAAGACTCAAGGTGGTTGCAGCTAAGAACAACATAGAGATAGATTTTAGTGAATTTGATAAACTAATGCAGATTGCAAGACACAATCTTGAAGCAGGAAACACAGATGACGTAATAAAGACGCTTGAAATTGCAAAACAATTCTTAACTGATGTTTACAACTCAATTTCAGCGGCGGCCAAACAGAAGTCATCAGACAGAGCTAAAGAATTTGCTACAAAACAAATCGAAAGACTAGACAAACTAATTGCCCAGGCAAGGGATCTTGGTATATCACAAGACATTATCAGTACTCTTGAGGCGCTAAAAGCAAAGCTGCAGCAAACCTCTGATGCCAGTCGTATAGCAACGGAGATGAAAGACATCAACACCATTCAGGAAAAGCTTAATGCATCACAGGTTAACAGGGTCAACGCTCTAGTTCATCAGATTGGGTCTAAAATTGACCGCTTGGAAATAGATGTACAGGACGATGATTCTAGAGCAAAGATAGCAAATACAAAAGACATGTTTGTAGAACTAAAGCAACTTGTTTCAGACGGCAAACTGGAGGAAGCCATACGCATGATAAAATCAATAGACGAGATTCTTAACAGTATAGAAATAAGAAGCGCAGCCACAACAAATGAAACATCAAAGGCATTACAAGCTTCTGATAATGCAACTAAGGTTACCGCAAAACCAGATCCGAAGATAGAAAGGATAAAAGTAAAAATTCAAAATCTAGAAGAGCAAGTAAATAGCCTCTCTGAGAAGGCAAGCGGAAACGATGTTGCTGCCCAATGGTTTAAGCGTGCACTTTCTCTTATTGATGACGCAAAGATTCAGCTTGAAAAGTCACCAGAAAAGGCTATGCGTACATTAAACGAGGTGGAGAAAATTATACGCATGATACAAAGAATTGTATAAAGAGATCTAAGGCAATATTAAACTTAATTTTATACAACCATTAATTTTATGTTATGAGATGGTCAGGTTGGCCTCTAACTGTAATCATAGTGACAGCTTCCCTAGCTATATCAGCCCTACTATTTCAGCTTGGAATATTTTTCTTCTTTCTACCAATAATTTTCATTCCATTTTTTAGATTTTTCAAATTATCTTCCTTCTCTATTCCATCATGTCCTGTCTGTGGTCTGCGTTCAAATGGAAATTACTGTTCTAGATGTGGTACAAAACTTACATAAACTTCATATTACGTTTTTCAAAGCAACCCAGTACATGGTTTCTAAGCAAATCTCTATTGGTATTGGAATTCCTATGATTGTAGTTGGGGCAATACTTGCAGTAATACTTGCCCCAACCCAAACTGGTATAGAAGATACAATAGAATTTGTTGGAAGTCTTATCGGAATTCTTGGCGTTGTCATTTTTATTGCAGGGCTTTTTGCCACAAAAACACCACAGATTGCAACCTAACTGCTCTTTATTATAACAAACTAACAACTCCAGGTATGAATCCAATTGAATAAATATTGAAAAGCAGCAGATTGTTTGCTTGAAAGTAAGACTGTTTGAGATATTTACCTCCGTAGAAGGAGAAGGAATACTATATGGTACAAAGACTCTTTTTGTAAGATTAGCAGGCTGCCCCTTCAAATGTTTTTACTGTGATACAAAAGATTCCTTACCCATGGATTCGGGTAAAGAGTATACTGTTGAAGAAGCATGTAATCTAATAGAAAATAATTTGCAACAAAATACTTACAAAGTAAATTTTACTGGCGGAGATCCGCTTGTCCAATCTGAAGCTGTAGCAGAGATGGCTAAATTTGTCCAGACAAAAAAAATTCCTACGTATATAGAATCATCTTGCTATGATTCACAAAAGTTTTCCCAAGTTCTTCCATACATTGATTATATAAAAATTGAATTCAAAACACCAGAGTCTGAATTTGTGGATTTAAAACACTATTCCAAACTTTTAGAAAACGAGATTCAATGTCTTGTTCACGCGGTGAATTCAAAAAAAACCACCTACATTAAAGTTGTGATAAGCTCAAAGACTCAACTTGAGTCATTCAATAAACTGCTTAAGAAGGTCTTCGGTACCATTTCTAAATCACAAATTGCAGGATTTATAATACAGCCAAGCTATAATGTTGCAGAACCTAGCTTGGAACAACTTCTTAGCTTTTATGATGCAGTTTACTCTTATTATAACCAGGTACGTATAGTACCACAACTTCACAAATTCATAGGAGCACCATGATGGATAAAGATAGAGTAAAGCGACTTGTAAGAGAATTGATCGCAGAAATAGGCGAAGACCCTTCCAGAGAAGGTCTGATTGATACACCTAGCAGGATTGCCAATATGTATGCGGAAATATTTAGTGGATATGACTCTGAATCAGAACTTTCAATCAAGTTTTCTGAAGATTCTGATGTAGTTATAGCAAAAGATATCCAATTTTATTCAATGTGCGAACATCATATGCTACCTTTCTTTGGAAAGATTCACATTGCATACTCACCCAATGGCAAAGTTTTTGGAATTTCAAAACTAGTAAGACTTGTAGAAAAATATACCAAACGACTGCAAATCCAAGAAAGAATTACAAAAAATATTGCTGACGAGCTTTATTCTGAAGGAGTTAAGGGCGTAATTGTAATAATTGAAGGAGAACATTTTTGTATGAAAATGCGTGGCGTTAAAAACGATACCAAGATGACCACAATAGCATGTAGAGGAATTTATGAGAAAAAAGAAGCTAGAGCAGATATACTTGCTATGATTCATAAAACTGGCTCAGAGAATATAATTTAATGCTAGGAAATACAAACTTAAACCAATAGAAAAACGGCCAAGTTCTAAACTGCGCTAGGTCCTGATTCACCATCTCTAATTCGTATTACTTTATCAACATCTGATATGAAGATTTTTCCGTCAACCATAGTTGCACTTTTTGCAGTATTGATGATAATTGACGTCACTTTATCCATATCTTTATCATCCAAAATTATTTCTAATTTAGATTTGTCCAAGATTAATTCATCAATTGATTTCATGGGTGATGCACGATCCCCATGAACATAGACACCACGTCTAATTTTTCCCCTTCCTCTAACGCTAGTCGACATAAAACTGGTGAATCCAGCTTCTTTCAGAGCATCGCAAATAAGATGAGCCGTAGTTTTTCCTACAACAACTTCTATTCGTTTCACCGACATACAGTTAAAATTCCTAAATAAAAGGTAAACTGTCACAGAAAAATTAAATAAGAATCATACATGCACGCCAAATGATGGCAGTCCATATACCAAATGAGTCATTTCCAAGATTTGTATGGTATGTAATAGAGTTTGGTATAATGTTAGGAATTGGAGTAGGAATAGCTTTTGGATCATTAGATTATTTCAATCAGATAGGAATTTCAGAATCTATGACAAACTGGATCTTCTGGGGAATAGTTGGGATTCCTATAACCGTATATTATATAATAATACGCTCACATCTCTTCAAAAAGCGAATTTTAGAACAATAAGTCTCATTCATTTTTAGGTGCTGACTTTGTATCTAGTCTTATCTACTATTTTAGCTTCCAGAAATGCGTTTTTTCGGTTGTTGCAAGACTCACACCTTCCACAATGAATTTTTGAATTTGAATAGCAACTCCATGTTTTGAAGATTTCATTTCCAAGTTTTTTATACCCAATTTTTAGCAGATCACTTTTTGAAAGGCCATCAACAAAAGGACTCCAAACCCTAATTTTTTTTCTAAGACCCAACTTTATCCCATCAATTTCTCCCTGATTCAAGGCTTGTGTGATCAACCTAGAAAAGGCAGGCCTACAGTCAGGATAGTTTTTATCTCCGGCATGAGCTCCGTAGGCAACAAGAACAGCATTTTTTGTAAATGCCCATGCAGAAGCAATTGAAAGAAAAACCGCGTTTCTTATAGGTACCACTATAACATAATCAAACTTTTCAGGAATCTTCATTTTTGAATTGGTGAGTACATTTGTTTTTTCGTACAGTTTTTTCATGAAACCTATATTCGCTATTTTATGTTCTTTGAATTTCAAAATTTTTGCAAAACGTTTTGCCATTTTGATTTCTTGTCTTGCTTTCTGACCGTACAAAAAAGTAATAGCATATAGTTCGTATTTTGATTGCAGATATGCAGCAGTGCAAACAGAATCCAGTCCGCCACTGAAAATAATTACTGCTTTTTCCAATTCGGATGTGTTATTATAAGCCAAATAAATTGCTTGATTACACATTTACAAGAAGGGCAGCTCCACACAATATTATGGCAGCTCCCCCAGCAACACGTATGATCCCTCGTTTTTGAACAACTTCTTTAAAATACAAAATTCCCCATGATACAGCAAACAAAGTGGCTGTCTGAGAAATTGGATATGCTATGGTTATGCCTATTAGACCAACAGCAACCAATACTGATACACTACCAAGATTAAAGAGAGTTCCAGAAACTACCCCCGCAATTATCTCTTTTTTGACAAATCTCCTTCCAAAGAAAAGCAGAGCGATTCCAATTGCAAAAATTGAAAGACTCGACGAAAAAAAACCAGACTGAAGGGTTTGCGTTGCTTGCATGGGAATAATATAAGATCCTCCTATCAGGCCTGATGCTACAGCTATGAAATAACCCCTTTTTTGTACAGAATGATTTTTTTCTCCATTTACCACAAGTGGTAGTCCAATTAAGAGTAATCCTATTGCAGCTAATGCAAGTATTAATGAATCAAATGTTTCGCCAAAAAATAAAATTCCCCATGCAAACGATGTCATAATACTAAACCCAGCTAGAAGAGGAGATGTTCTTGCAAGTCCAATCAGCCTAACAGAATATAGAGCTAATAGATTAGCTACAGTCCATATGACACCTGCCGCAAGTCCCGCAAATTGGATCTCAAAACTCCACAAAAAACCAATCGGGATAGCAAAAAGAAGTACACCGATTGAGGTTGCACCCTGCAGCTCCCAAATATTTGTGATACCGACTTTTCGAACTGGAACAAAAAACGTTCCCCAGCTTACGGCTGCAATAATAGCAAAAACTAAACCCAAATCTGTCAAGCTAGTTCATCTGTAAAGTGAGCAGTATAACTCGATTTCGTTTATTTATCACATTGGCAACATGTAACTAAAGTTTAATTTCTAGAAACCAGAGTTTTTGTCATGCCTACACAATATCTTCAAATGGAAAAAGATGAGGAAACAGCCTTGATCACCATAAACAGACCAGAAAAGCTCAATGCCATGAACCTTGAGGTAATGGATGAATTTGTCTCTGTTCTTGATGATGTAGAAAAAGATTCTTCAAAAGCAATTATAATTACAGGTGCTGGCCAAAAGGCGTTCTCTGCAGGGGCTGATATTGAATACATGAGTAAGATAGGTCCATCTGAAGCAGAAAAATATGCACTAAGAGGACACGAAGTACTAAACAAGATTGAAAGGTTAGAAAAACCGGTTATTGCGGCAATAAATGGATATGCACTCGGTGGTGGATGTGAACTTGCCCTTGCATGTGACATAAGGTTTGCTTCCCCAAATGCCCAGCTTGGTCAACCCGAAGTTACAATTGGCATCTGTCCAGGATGGGGTGGTACACAAAGACTTTTACGAATTATAGGACCTGCCAGAGCAAAAGATCTGATATTTACAGGACGCAAAATTGGAGCAGATGAAGCTCTTGCTATGGGACTAGTAAACAAGATAATTCCAACTGAAAATCTGCTTATAGAGTCAAAGGCATATGCAAAAAATATAGCAAAAAACAGCAGCTTTGCTATTGGTATATCTAAAATGCTTCTTAACAAAGGAATGGATGCAACACTTGATACTGGTCTAAAACTTGAAATCTATTCGTGGTCACTGTGCTTTTCAAGCAAGGATAGACAAGAACGAATGCGAGCATTTGTAGAAAAAAGATAGTTATACTATGATTGCACCTTGGCTTGGTCTACATACAACTGTATGGCATTTCGTTTTTGCAGATGCAAATCCGTCTGACATAGCTTTACAGATCTTTTTTGGATTAGCTGATTTTGAGGCAAAGGCGATAACTGAGGGGCCAGCACCACTTATTGTAACACCAAGTGCACCAGCATGAAGAGCATTTTTTTTAACTTGAGTAAATCCAGGAATCAAATGTTGTCTTGCAGGTTCTATTATTATGTCTCTTACAGATCTTCCAATCAACACTGTGTCTTTTTTCATAAATCCAGCAACAATGGCTGCTGCATTTGCAAGGTTGTGAACAGAATCTGAAAGATTGACTTGTTTTGGAAGAACACTTCTGGAAACTTTGGTTTTTTTCATAGGAACGTTTACTTTTGGAATAGCAACACAAAGCACAAGATCTTTTGGTGGTTCTATCTTTATAATATCAAGCGGATCTGTCCTAACTATAACAAAACCGCCAAGAACAGAGGCTGCTACATTATCATAATGTACTGAGCCTGCGCTCGCTTTTTCACCAATTCCAGCAAACTCTACAAGCGTTTTTTCATCAAGATTCAGATCAAATAGGGCATCAAAAGCCACAGCTGCTGCAGCAGCAGAAGCTGCGCTACTTCCCATCCCAAAGCCAGCAGGTACCCCTTTTTTGATTTTCACAATAAGACCAGATCTTATCTTGAATTTTTTTGTCATCTCTTTTATCACTAATCCAGCGGAGTTTTTCTCAGGAACAAGAGGAATCGAGTCAGAGCTTTGAATTTTAATTCCATGATTACTTTTTTCGAGTCGTATCTCATCATAATAGGCATCTAGCGCAAGCCCAAAAACGTCAAAACCTGGTCCAAGGTTTGCTGTAGAACAGGGAGACCTTACGACGATACTAGAAACCACTAGTCTTCTACTTCCTCTCCCAAGTTAAGAATTCTGCTCAAAGCCGCTTCTAAGTTTACCATTCCATCACCTGTTGTATTAGAAACCGGAATCAGTCCTTGAGCAAATCCGCCTATATTCAAACTCCTCAAAATATTAGTTACAAGTGTATAGCTTTCACCATTAGCCTGCTTTGCGATTGCGTCTTCAAGGCTCTTCAGATCACTGGACCATCTTAGTATATTCCTGATCTTGTCTTGAATTAGATCCGTTTTTGTAAGAACATTAATGCTTGGAAGATTAAATCTTAGTTTGACTGATGTAGCAAGAAGTGCAATCGAAACAAAATTAGTTGGTGTTGTCATTAGTGCACCATCGTATAGAAATAGTGAAACTTTTTGCTCAGCGCTAAAGTTTTGTACAAGAAATGGACCACTTGTTCTGTAAGCAAAAAGTTCTATTTGACCAGGAGTATCTACTATCAGATACTCTGGATTTACATTATCCACATCACGTTGGAGCTCATCTATTTTTGAGGCAATAAGGTCATTAGCCATTATTAGGGCACCATTTGGACCCAAATCATACTGCCTCATTATGGATACAATATTCACATAATCTCTGACATCTACATCACATGTGTAGGGTAGATTTTCAACTCCTGGATCCAAATTTAAAATGCTAGCAAAAGCACTATTTCTTGTATAATAATCAAAAATTCTGGCTGTAAGTAATGATTTTCCAACTCCAGCTGTGCCAACAATAAAAATGGTTTTCATTTTTACTGACTAGATATTTTATGTTCAGCTTATATTTCCATCCATGAGTAAAGCAGACAATGAATTGGAAGCTTTTGGCAATTCCAGTTAGCATTATACCATTTGTCTTGATTGGTATCACATTTGACATAACGCTTGAGGAAATTTTTGCTGTCGGTCTTGTTCCTTTTATAGGTGCAGCACTTGCGGTTTGTGGCAAGCTGTTAATGCAGGGTCTCAAATTCAATTATCTAGTAAAAAAATTTCTTGGTCCAGTGGAAGTAGCTTGGAAAACAGTTTCAATAAGGATAGGAAGCGAGTTTGTTACATCAACCACGCCATCCTTTGTGGGGGGAGAAGTAGTTAGGATTGTGTGGTTAAAAAGAAAAGGTATCCCCACAGCCAAGGCTACATGGGTCACAGTAATGGAAATTGTTACCGAAGTACTAGTAGCGGGAATTTTTGCTCTTACTGCAGCAGCATTTGCATTTGTTAATGGTGCTTATGTTGTAGGAATTGCTATAGTTGCAATAAGCCTTCCCGTGACTGGACTATGGTCTAGTTTGTTTTTTTTATCATACAGACGAATTTTTCAGATTCCTCATTGGATATCTAAAATTGTAATAAACATAGGCAAGGATCGTGGTGTAAAATATGTTAATAAAACAAACCAATGGATGAGAGAAATTTGTGAGATGAGCAGAGAAAGCTTGCATAATAAGCAAGCAAAAAGGGCCTTTGTGGTTTGCATTATTTTTTCTGTACTTACGTGGATATTCTATGGAATTTCGTTCATGGTAATTGCAAATGGTGCCGGCTATTTTATAGAATTCTTTGACTCGCTTTTGGCTGCTATGGCCTCAAATGCCATCGGAAACTTACCAATTACAATTGGTGGATCGGGTTTGACAGAATTTGGAATCTGGGCATATCTTGGAAATTTAAACAACTTGAATTTTGAACCTGCAAAGGACAGCATTCAATGGAATATTGTAATTGCATGGAGAATTGCCACATATCATGTAAGCCTTATCATAAGTTGGATATTCTTGATGAAGATAGTATATCCTCGTACACAAAAAACCAAAACAGCATAGAAAGCACTTTATTTTCAAAAAGGTTCCCTTTCTTTTGTGGATTATACCAACAAAATTGTTGTAATTACAGGCGCATCCAGTGGTATAGGTGAAGAATCAGCTGTAGAGTTTGCCAAGCGACAC
>JBOGRG010000153.1:0-2046 GCA_050749365.1 Nitrosopumilaceae archaeon | reverse complement strand
AGGGAGAGAAGATCTGGCTTGTCTGGAAGATCTGACAATGTTGAAAGTATCGAATAGCTGTCTGCGTCGATAATATCTACGCTGTTACTTTGTCTGTTTAGTATCCACACTTCATCATTGACAACATAAACACCATGTGCATCATTACCCGTAAGACTTGCACTTGAAATTATTTCATCTGTCGAAGTATCTATTACATAATATTTGTTTACCGGCGTACCCACGTTTGCAAATAACTTGCTACCATCTTCAGAGAGGAACAGACCGCATCCGTTCTTTCCAAGAGGCCCGATTGTCTTCACTTCCATTCCACTTTCCACATCGATAACTGACATCATGCCAGTTGACATTGGATCAGACGCAGTCAAGTTGCCCATCGCGGAAATGTACGCTTTCTTTGAATCATTTGTGAACATAGCGCACAATGGCATCATCTCACTTATTTTGATGGTTCTACCTACAGTGAAGATGCCTTTCTCCGTGTCTGTTAGTATTTCTGTAATGGTAGCATCACGCATGTTTACGACGTAGACACGCTTATCATCAGGAGAAGGAACTGCGGCATGAGCACCATTACCAGTAGGTATTGTAGTTATGATTTCCCTCTTATTGACATCTATGATGGTAACTGCCCCCGCACCTACATTAGCAACATATGCATACTTTGTTGCGGAATCAAAAAAGATCATGTGTGGCTTACTGGTTGCTGGCTTGCCATCTCCGTCAATTTCTATTTCAGCCACAGACTCCAAGGTTTCTCCATCCTTTATCTTGAGGATCTGTATTTTATCAAGGCCTTGGTTTGTGACCCAGATCTCGTAATCGGAAAGCTCGGCATACGCTTTATTGATTAAGATTTTGTCATTCACCAAATTCTCGCCTGTATAGACAAGTGAGCTGTATCCTTCACCTAACAGCAGACTAGCTAATGACATTAAGAAAAGTAGCTGTGTAATTTTCATTCACGTGAATTCATAATGCGAGATAATTAAGTATACAGCTTTACACTTGTAAAGATCGACATAATACCTCTAATTATGTACTAAGGTTTTTGATTATCAGATACGAAAGATTCTTACTATATCTGATTGTAGTCAAATTTACAACTGTAAATTACCCTTTTTAAAATCTATTTCTTAATCAAATTATAACGGTTACCTCAAGAAAAAATGTTGTATATGTGATGAGAATGAAGAGGAAAAAGACAAATTGCCTTCTATAAAATGGATTGCAATATTAGTAATAGCTATAATCATTGGAATTGGTGTGCTAGTGGTTAGTTTAGACAATATGGAATCTCAGTTTTCGCCAGAGGACAAAAAATCTAGAGTTGATGCTAATTTAGAAGATGAATCAATTAAAGATATTATTTTGGACACTGATGTAAGTATAAATTCTTCAATAGCATACATCAATTCTCCGTATGTTAAAGAATATTCCCTACCCAATGGGATGTGGCCCAATGGTATTTTGGTGGATAGAAACGGAATGGTTTGGACAGCTGGATCAAGATCGCACATTCTGTTGAATTTTGATCCAAATGATGGTCAGATAAAAACAGTGTATCCTATCAAAGAAGAATCTAGCGATGTTATGAAAGGAGGATCTTTAATGGTATGGAGCATAGTAGAAGACAATGATGGTTTTATCTGGTTTTCACAGTTTGGACCAGATCGACTTTGGCGTTTTGATCCTAAGGCAGAAAAATTTTATGTTTTTCATTCTCTAAGTGCACCACCATTTCAAATGAAAGTTGACAAAGATACTGGAAGTATTTGGTTTACCACACTTACAGGAAACACTCTTGGAGTCATACAAAAGATCGAAAACAAAAATGAATCTAGCCCAGAATACAAAATAACTGAATTTGATATGGATTCAGATTCTAATCCAAGCGGTCTATTTTTGGAAAAATATCATGTATGGGTAAGTCAGATATCAAATAACAAATTAGTAAAGTTCAATGTGGTAACAGATAGTAATGGTTTGGTAACAGACGTTGTAAGAATATCAGAAATTTCATCATCTGAGGGAATTCCTATTTAT
>JBOGRG010000152.1:0-4177 GCA_050749365.1 Nitrosopumilaceae archaeon | reverse complement strand
GTAGACCAGAACCAAATTCCCATCTCACGATAAGACCATCTCTTCCCACCTTTATCTTACTTGGGTAGTCAAGCGTGTTTTCTACTCTAACTTCTACTGGCGGAGTTAAGACAGTTACTTCAAAGGAGATATCAGTTAGCTCTTCATATTTAACTGGTGGGAAGCGAGGATCTTCTGTTGCAGAAGCTAGGGCTGCCTCCACAAGAGATTGATAAAGCTTTTTTTCTGGTGTAGGAAACCCAATGCACCCCCTGAGATCTTTTGCCTTGTTTAAAGTGATAAAAACTCCTGAATTGTAAGAAAATCTAGATTTGAAGTCTTCTGATAGTATAATTTTTTTTCTTGCCTTAAGATACTCTGTGACTGCAGCTCTTGCCATCTTTACTAGAATTTCACCATCACGATCTGAAAGACTCATCGCAATCTTTCGTTTAACTGATTAGCAAATTCTTGAAGTTTTTCAAAATGAGTTCCTTCCCAGTAGATCTTCTTACATCCATCACACATCCAAAACTTTTTCTCTCTTTCTAGAACCCCATCTGGAATTTTATTTATGAGACGATATTTTTCTATTGGGTGCAGCTTGCCATTGCAGGCAATACATCGTGCGTTGATTGTATCTATTGTAAATTTTCCAAGTTTTATCTTTGCGTTAATTTGTGCAATTTGTTCAAATTCATCATTTCCTCTGATAAGTATAGCTACTACGCCTTGCTTTTGTGCATCCTTGGCAAGATGTTCGTCCTTTGTTAATATGATCCGCTTTTCGTTTTTTGCTATTACAACAAGCTTTTGATCCTCAATAGACGAAAAATATGTAGAATCATAGCCAAGAATTCGTAATTTTTTTGCAAGATTTCCAAGCATCGCATCTACTACAAAAATAGGTCTTTTTTCACTCATCTGTATGCCTGTCCAACACCAGATTCCACTATGTGGCTTTCACCTGCAGGCAAGACTCGGATAAAATCATCAACACTAATTGTCTTTACAATATCTTCTTTTTCTTTGAACTTGAGAAACTCGAATTTTATTTTTTTGGCAACTTCTGCCATATCAAAACCTGACGGCTCAATGGTAACATAATATGTGCAATTTTTTTTGATGGGATCAGGAGGGCCACATATCAAAGAACAGTTGCCTTCTCTTTCCAAAAGACCCACACATAGACGCATGGTAGTCACTTTTACAAAGTTTCTCTGTCCATCCACTATGAAGGAGCCCTTTGCAATAAATTGACCACTTGGAGCTGCCGTCTTTATCTGATCTGGATTTATCCAATACGAATTTAGTCCATACAATCCTTCTCTCCAAGCCCTACTAAAGCAGACAGTAGCCTGCGCAGTTTCTGTTATGCTAGCCGCTGTAGATGCAGAACTATTCTTCAGTATAAAAAAAGGGGATCCAACAATTTCAGCATGAAATACTTTATCGTCTTTTTCAAGATGTTTTCTTATCACTGATGAGTTTGAAGACGCATCACGCCCACCAATTGCTAGAAGGTCATCAGAAGTGAAAAACCATCGATATCTTTCATACCACGCCTTTTTTTTCTGTACAGTAAATACAACAGAGTCCCTTGCGATACTTGCCTGTTTTCTGAAACCTTCTAGGTTTTTTTCTGTTTTTTTCTTTTCAGCTTCTATAGACTCGATTGCCTTTAACTGCCGCTTTGATTCGTTAAATAAGTCTGAAGCTATGGACTGTACAGATGAATCAGGGTTTACCCGTATTTTTTCTCCGTTAACATCTACAAATAAAACACCTTTTTCTTTTACAAGTGAAGAGTTTTGACTTTTAAGTACATCTGAAATCAATGGGTCATCAAGTGATGGCATACCTTTTGCCACCTGATCCAAAAGAGATCTTGCTACAGCTGAGATAGCGCTTGCCCTTTCTTTAACTATTGATATTGCTCTGACCTGTTCCTCTAATTTGTGCTCAAGCTCCTCTATCTTTTGGTTTACTGTGTTTGTTTGGGATAGTTTGCCCTGCTCAAGGAGTTTTTCTGTAAAAATGGAATCTAACCCTTCCATGAAGCTTGCTACCTTGGTGTAGTTTATGCTTCCTGTCTTCCCAAGGATAATAGGAAAGACATCAGCGTTGTTTCCATCCCTTACCACCATTGGTTCATGTATTCCATTTACAATTTTTTCCGTAAGTTCTTTGGTTGTGAAAAAAATGTTTCTTACATCTGTTTCTGAAAGACTGTTTCCTGTTACATGTGGATCTACGTTTGCTAGCCGTACTATTTCTTCAGTATATTTTGCAGGGAGTCCTAGAGTCCTACCAATCCATCTTACTACCGGTGTTGAAATAGATAGTATTTCCAGCAGATCTTTTTCTGTTATTTCAAAAATGTTCAGCCCACTTTGTGGTGGTGGTTCGTAATTTAGTCCTACACTTAGTTTTCTGTGTCTAACATCGATTGAATGTAACAGAGTAAGAATCTTCATCTCTTTGTTACATAAAATGATATTACCATCCCCAAAAAATTCTCCTACAAGAACAAATTCTTGATCCATCCCACTAAATGTTACATATACAATTCTTTCTGCACCTACTTGTTTGATTTCAGAGATCTTTGACCTCAGAAGATCATTTCGTAGTCGTTTTATCAATCTGTTTTCCTCAATTCGTTCTATTTTAATTGTAGTAATCCATAACCCAAATGTAGAAAACATTAGCAAAATATCAGGTTTTTCTGGATGATGTAGCTTGAAAAGCAGACTGCCTCGACTTATCCCATAAATGTTACTTACATAGTATCCACTAATTTTTTTACTGATCTCATTTACTAGATAATGAAGCTCTATTCCAGCTAGAGTCATGATAATGCGTTATCACTCCAAAATTATACTGTTACTATTGAGCTTGAACCAAAGATTTTAAACAAGGATCGTCTGAGTCACTTTGTAAATTTAATTGACTAGACATCCTAAGAAAAAAGAGCATGAAAAAAAATCTGACCCTTCTAAGTCAACTGCAAATGACGTGCCTACATCTGAACCATCAAATCAAACAGAAGCAATTAAGATAAAAAATCCACTTGACAAACTCTTCTGGATTCGTGTAGGACTTGGTGTTCTTGCAGGTATAATTTCTGCACAGATTGGAAATTCAACAGAGATGGAATTAAGACCATATGTAGGATTTGGAATCATGATTCTTCTTTTTATCATATCATATGGAATCGCGAAGGCTATGCGGATACCGCTTCCACCAGCTGATAAGAAAAAGCTGATCATGACAGGAATAGGAAGCTACTTTTTTATGTTCATATTTAGCTGGATTCTAGTTAACACTCTAATGCATCCTGCTGTGATAGACCTAAGCCCTGTTAGGTAGCACTAAAATATCAAGACTATCTCACTGTGCTAGATGTGGAAGTACAGTACACCGGGAATTCCAGATGAGTTTTTTGAGAGATTAGAGGAAGTTCCAATAACCAAAGAAGAGGTACGTGTTGTACAAATAAGCAAAGCAAGACTTTCTGCTGGTCAAACTGTGTATGATATTGGTTGCGGAAGCGGTTCTGTATCGATTGAAGCAGCACTGCAGATTAAACCATCTGGTAAAGTGTATTCAATCGACTTTGATCCAAAGGCTATAGAGTTGACGAAGAAAAACCTTACCAAGTTTGAAATCTCAAATGTTAATGTAATTTCAGGAAACGCAATACAAAAGATTTCAGAACTGCCTATGGCAGATGCAATTTTCATAGGAGGAACGGGAGGAGATACACGGGATATAATCAAACTCTGCGAGAGTAAGCTAAAGTCGGGTGGTAGGATAGTAATTGGGACAATATTAGTTGAAACGCTGTTTGCAGTTTTGGATATAATTGAAAAACTTAGATTTTCATCTGTGGATATCACTCAGATTGCAGTTTCAAAAAGCCGTAAAACTTCTACTGGAACAATGATGCTTGCAAGGAATCCCGTCACTATAATATCGGCAACAAAAATCTAGCTTTTAATTAGGCGCAACTTGAATCGCCATTGATGGCTGAACTTGTATGTGTTGGGTGTGGTCCTGGCGATCCAGATCTTTTGACCATAAAAGCGGTTAAGGCTATTCGTAACGCCGATGTTATAATGTGTCCAACTTCTAAAGAAGGAAAAACAAGCATTGCATATTCCATTATATCTTCAGTGCTTAACGATTCAAAAAAACC
>JBOGRG010000151.1:0-1092 GCA_050749365.1 Nitrosopumilaceae archaeon | reverse complement strand
GCACTAGACAGATCAGCATTTTGTAAGTTAGCGTGTAAAAGTTTAGCATTCTGAAAGTTAACATCTGATAGTTTGGCATTTTTAAGATAGGCATCTGCGAGGTATGCATCTGTGAGATCAGAGCCTTGTAAATTAGCATATGAAAGTTTAGCATTTAGTAGATTTGCACCTACCATGTATGCGCCGGTTATGTCGGCGTTTGAGAGGCTAGCAGCAACGAACTTTACACCTCCAAGTGAGGCATATGATAGATTGGCGTTTGTGAGATAAGCAAATGACAAATCAGCACTTGTTAGGTCAGCGTTTGACAGTCTAGCTCCAAAGAGGTTTGCACCTCGTAGATTAGCTCCAACAAGAATCGCATTTGTGAGATCACAATTAGACCAATTAACACCAGGAGAAGGCCCTTTGCCACATATTGCAGCTGACGTTTTTGAAGGAGGTATAATAAGTGGAGGATTTTGGCGCGATTCTAATTGGATTATCCCATTTTGAATTAGATATTGTATTCCTGCCACAAAGTCAGAATCACTAATTTGACCATTGGCCCACCATTTAGCTATATTCTTTGTCCAACGTGGAATTTGTTCATTTGATTCAGAATTATGTTGTAGTTGGATTGTCATGATGTTGTTATCAACTAACCATCGTATTCCATTCATGAAATCTGAATCGCCAATCTGTCCATTTGACCACCGTTTAGCTACATTCGTTATCCAAGCAGGAATATCGTATTCTTTTTCTTCTGATATTTGAGGTGTAAAGAAAAAACTTGTGGATAGGGATAATACTGTGATAAGAGCTAGCGTTACTTTCACAAATTCAATAATTGTTTAGCTTTAGATAAACTGGATCCAAGATTAATCGTGCTTTAATCTTATAATACAGAGCTGTTTCCAGCACTACATATTATTAATCCCATTTCCAAATGCTACACGTGGAAAAAGTCGCAGCTGTCACTGGAAGCTCAAGCGGAATTGGATTTGAAACTGCACTTGCACTAGCAAGAGAGGGCTATTACACATATGCCACAATGCGTGATACAAAAAAAGCAAATCCCATAAGAGAGATTGCAAAAAAGGATAATCTAAA
>JBOGRG010000150.1:0-8070 GCA_050749365.1 Nitrosopumilaceae archaeon | reverse complement strand
GAAAAACCAATTATTACCCAAATTATGGCAATTATCCAGCTCAAGGGATTGTAAACTAGAAGGTATATCGCAAGTCCAATTGTTGAAAAGACTCCAACAAGTGGCAAGATTGGAAAGAGCGGCGTCTTAAATCCATAGTCTAGCTTATGACCATACAGTCGTCGTATGGTTATAGCAGCCATATTGACTTGGGCAAAGAGAAAAAGAAACATTACGCTTGCAGCCAAAGCAATCTGCTCAAGCGGCAAAAGTACTGCCAAAATCAACATGACAAAGCCAGAAGCAATTGTTGCAAAATATGGAGTACGATGTTTTAGATGAATTGAGCTAAATCTGCTAGGTAGATTATATTGCCTGCCCATTGCAAATGCAACCCTACTTGAAGAAAATGTTGTGGCATTGAGTGCAGAAAGTGTTGACACCACACCACCTGCAAGAACTATCAATGCACCAAAAGGCAAAAGGTACTTTGCTCCCTCTACTATTCCAAGCTCTTTATGGCCACCTATGAACTTCCATGACTCTTGTCCAACCTGAGCAGCATTTATTCCCCCAATGAAGACAAATGCGAAAACAATGTACAAACTCACAACAATGCCTAACGAGATGAAGATTGCCCTTGGAATGTTCTTTTTTGGATTTTTTACCTCTTCACCTGTTTGTACAATTATCTCATAGCCTTCAAAAGCTATAAACGTTAATCCCATAGCGATTATTAGCCCTATGCTTCCGTTAGGAAAAAAATTCTCAAAGTTTGTAGTCCAATTAGGGTTAGTAAAGGCCATTGCAAAGAGTCCTGCCACAATTAAGATGAATATGATGGCAAGTTGTGAAAAGGTGATTGCGTTTCCTATCTTTCCAGTGTCTGAAACTCCCTTGACATTAATGTAGGTAAAAAGCACAATTGCAAGAACAGCAATTATCTTCTCAAGTGCAACCCCTCCATATCCGGCTGGAACCCCAGCCATTGTCAGTAGGTGACCAAAAAAGGCTCCAAAGGCCACTGCATACAAACTTCCTGCTATCATATGTGCAAACCACGCCATCCAACCGCTGATAAACGCGTTTGGTCTTGGAAGCCCTTCTCGTATCCATTTGTAACCTCCACCAGCCTCTGGTAGTGCCGATCCAAGTTCGGCATATGTCAATGCAGTAAAAAGTGTGATTATTCCATTGATTAGAAATGCAATCATTAGAGCAGGTCCAGCTTCTCCCATAGCGGGGCCTACTAGTACAAAGATGGCACCGCCAATCATGGCAGCCACTCCTACCATAGTTATATCAAGCAGTGAAAGACTTCGTACAAGACCCGAAGACGATTTTATAGACATACTACCTATACTGTGGGAAAAATGGTCGAATAAATCTCTACCACTTGATTGAGATCCATGAAGAAAGGAATTACTATTGACCTGCTGCTACAAGCCCATATTCATTTATTATTGAGTTAATCTCTTCTTCAGAATCTGCCTTAGAATAGTCGTTGAGAAGATCTTTGTTGAGATCATAAAATGTGTGACCCCACTTGAACTTGTCAAGTAGCTCAAGTGCAAGACTCTCAAATCCCATAATAAAAAGTGCGCCAGATATTGCTTCAACTGTAGTAAGCTTGCTAAGCTTTGAATAATTTACTGGGTTACCAGCTAAAAGAGGCGGCAACTTTCTTGCAAGACCTGCAAATTTTTTTTTAAATGTTTTTTCTGCATAATCCCAGGAACAATCAATTCCAGTTATCGAATCTACAAGTGATCGGTCGTCTCTGAGGATCATCCTTTCTGCAAACGGATCTAATAGCAATGTGGTTGGTAGAGTTGTTCGTATATTTTTTGCAAGCTTAAACTTGACAAGCTTTGCGGCAGTACACTTTTTTGGATCATCTTGTCTGAACATCAGTACTTGCACTTGCATAGTACCTGTGATTACTCCTGAGATATATATGAAATCTTGTAGTAGAATCTAGAAATTTGATTATCCTTTACGATTTGGACATTCCAATCTCCATCAGGAATTGTTTCATTTGGATCCTCTGGCAAAATTGTAAATTTCTCTAGTTTAGCAGCAGGACCACTGTATCTCACCTTAAAGTTTGTGTCATCTATTTTGATTATTTCATATAATGAATCTGGACTGCGTGTAGATTTTGTAATTTTACAATTAGAATCCTGGCCAATAAGGCACGTGCCATCAAGAGTCACTTTAACATTCACCGATGATTCATCACCAGCGTTTACACGAAGTAGACCATCTAAGATTCTTGGATTCAAGGCTTTACCTTCAATGGTTTTTTGTCCAATAGATATTGGGATAAATGAATCTGTTATCCTGTTTACTCTGTCAACTGTTTTTGTAGATATTATTGTTGGTTCCTTGGTAGGTTCTATGCTAGGTGTTGTGGTTGTAATATCAGGCAAGGGCTCCCCAACTGGTTCTTCTTCAGGGGGCAACTCGCTTACCACTTCAAATGTGTCAGTAACTCTATCAAAGTCAGTATCAGCTACAACAATATAGGTTCCAAGAGTTGCAGTTTCAGAAATTTTATAATTATAACTAAAAGCTCCTTTTGAATCAAATGTAACTGCTGTAACTTTTGCTTGTTTATCATTTGGAGCTGCCACTGAAACGTCTACACTAAACGCAGATGTGATCTTGTTTGTTTTTCCAGTTATCTTGACAGTCTCGCCTGGAAGATACTTGAACTTGTCAATATTTACAAGCAACAAAAGCGGGGCATCTCTATCACTGCTGAATTTGTCGTCTACTTGGAAGACTGCCTGAGCTTTTGCATTATAGTATTTTGCAGTTACCTTGTATTCCCCAGCCTTATAGGTCAATGGAGCTAACTTGAATGTGGTTTTGAATTGTCCATTTGGGTTTAGATCTACAAATGCCTTTGAGATCTCTTTGTTGGCTTCTGTTTTTATTACGATCTCAGCTCTTCTATTTTCAAATTCTGTTTGATCAACTTTCCTTATAGCATTACCAGACACTGTTATGGTCTCACCTGTATTGTAAACTAGCTTGTCAGTTTCTATTACAAGTGGCAGTGCAACTTCTGATGCAGGATCCTTTGACACTTTGAAAAATAGATTGGTACCGACATAATCTGAGCTAATTACTATCTTATAAGTTCCAAAAGTTACTCCGCGACTGGGTACAGTCCAAGCCCAAGAAAGTTGCCCATCTTTTACTTGTAAACTAGTAGTGGTGACTTTATTTCCATCTGGATTTGTAAGAGTTAGTTGGTAAGAGGATTGAATGTTAAAGGTAGAGACTGTGGCAGTAAGTTTTACTTCCTCTCCAACACCGTATATTTCTTTGTCAGTACTAGCAGTTATCTTCAATACACCTCCCGGATCAACTTCGTCTCGTACCTCAAAGGATGTGGAAGCGCTTAGGGCCCCATATGTTGCTTTAAGAATGTAAGTGCCCTTGTCAAAAATTTGTCTGTGTATAGTTCCCTTGATCACAAAGTTGCCTGAGGCGTCTGGAACACCAGTGAAAGATAGTGGTGTATCTTGTGATTTTGCAGCAGGTGCACGTGGATCACCTGCTGATATTACTTTGGACCCATCTGATTTTGTTAACGCAATCTTTACAGTTTGTCTTCCATAATCCTTAGACTCTGTTACCTTACCTGAAATAATGTATGAATCGCCTACATTATAGAAGGGCTTGTCAGTTGAAATTGAAAGTGGTTTAGAATCTACTGCTACAAATTCATCTGGGTTTTCCACCACTTTGAATGTAAGTTCGGCAGTACCGATGTATCCTGATACTTTGACTTTGTAATCACCATATCGGTCTGCTTCTTTTGGAATCTTTAGCTCATACTTGAATGTACTATCACCTGCAAGTCTGACTATATCTTTGATTACAAGTGTGTTGAGCCTCTCTTTGCCTCTCTCACCAAGTTTGGTTGCAAATGCCTGTACTATATCAATATCAAGAGCTGTTAACCATACTTTGTTGCTGCGGCCTGTGATTATTACAGTATCTCCAACTCCATACACTTGCTTGTCTGTTTTTAGTGAGATGGGTCTGTCTTCTTTTATCACCTGTGCCATTTCATAATAGGTTTGGGCAATTTCTGTGTCGTAGGTTGCAACAATATCATATTTTCCAAAGACTGGTTTTACTGTATTAATGAAAATTTTAACTGAAAACTTGCCTTGAGGATCGGGATAAAGTGTTCCGTCATAGACTTGTTTCTTGTTTGGATCAAATACCTTGAATTGCAAACCTGCAAATGGAATGATCTTTGATGTCGTTGCACTAATTGTAGCCCATTCTCCTGGGATGTACTCTGATTTGTCAGTACTAATCAAAATTATAGGAACTCCTTCTTTTTCCTGTGGAGCAATTGTTTGCTGGCCTATGGAAAACTGGGTCTCAGAAATTGCACCTCCATATTCTGTAGATATTTGAAAATCACCCTCAGGAACATTTAGTGCCCTGTCAGTTTTCATTTCCGTCTTAAAGAGGCCTGTAGTGTCTGGATATAGAGTAAATGCTTTCCAAAAGTTAGATGGGCCTGATACAATTAGATTTACCTGTGCTGGGACATATTTTTGAGTAGGAACATCAACTCTTTTTGAAACTTGGCCAGTTATCTTTACTATATCACCGGAAACATAGTTTGTTTTATCAGTAAAGACTTTGACATCTAGACCTTCTTGTGTAATAGTAGAAGAGATCTTTCCATTTGATGAGCCGGCGTTTGATATTTTAAATACCCAATCAGAAGCTGAATCAGTATCAAGTCCGTCTGCAGATCTCTGCCACGAGTTCAGGTCGTTTCCAATGTCTCTAAGTATTGGAGTTTGATCAATTACCGTTCCGTTTTTTGTTTTTAAGACAACCGTTGCTGAAACATCGGGGAACCACAATGGACCGAATGAATAAACCAAAAATCCGTCACTTTTAATTTTGGTACCTTCAGGAATTTTGTAGGTGGTTTTAAGACCAGATATGGCAGATATGGTCCATCCTCCAACATCCATTGACTGGTCTGTTGGATTGTATAGCTCCGCCCATTCTGAAAGCGATTTAGAGTCGTCCCCTGGGGGGTTTATGTCAACCTCATTTATCACGACATGATCAGCGAGCTGGCTTGACTGACCCATTGCTGGATACGCATGTCCAAATAGCAAGATCAGGGTCAGAAATCCGAACATTAAATGTGACTTCAATTCTCTTACCTGCACTAGCATTTTATCGTGAATAATGTAATTTTAGGTAGTGATTGTGGAAAAGTTGAGCTAGTTGTTAATGCCCAATATGCGCCCATATCCATGAGTAAAGTGCCTTTTTATGCATTATAAGTAGTGCGCAGAATTTATTCTTCTAAACAGCTGGAATGTAATCCTAGTACAGATCTAGCGAAAATTTTTAGTTGGGCACATCACACTTGGGGCATTTATTTTTGAGTATTTTTTCTCCGCAGACAGCACAGATCCCTTCCCCTACAGATTTTTGGATCTGCCTTCTTTTTCTTCCTACAAAAACACGGACTCCAAAATATATGGCAATTGCGATACCAGCAGCATATATTGGTGCAATAAATGGAATCATTCCAATCATTAAAAACAAAATTCCGACAATTAGAATTATTTCCCGCTTTTCAAAACCCAATTATTGTAGAATCTGTCAAAGTTTTAATAAAAATCTATGCCAGTGCTCAGAGTCACTGAATTTGCATTCATTTTATGTCATGTCTCTAACTCTTCTTCATCGCCTGGCCTTGATATATTCGCAAAAGTAAGATAAGAACTAACTGAAAGGATATACGTAAATGCCACGTATCATGTATAGTGTCAAAATTAGATATTGAAAAGCAAAAAAGACTTGGAACCAATCTAATTTTGATCTGTGCTCTTTTTTTGGTGACATATGTAGGCATAAGATATGTTAATTCCCAAATTGTAGTCATTTTAGCAGAAGCCGTACTGATTGGACTTTCGTTTTGGTTTATCATGTCTATAAAAAAAGAAGGCTTTGCTCCTGCCTTGGCTGCAATCATGGGGTGCTCTATCTTTGTTCTAGTTGTCTTGCTTCCAGTCAACATTCCAACTACAGCAGCTACGCTTGATCCGTTATCATTTACAACAGAATCCATAGAAGACAGAATTGCACACATGAAAGAAAAACGCGGGCTAGCAAAAGAATATGGGATGTACATAGGACTTTTTAATCTTGCAATGGGAATGGCACTTGCATACAGACCAAGTCTTATCTATGTTAAGAATAGAATATCAGACGAGCTCCCATATCCTGTCTGGGACAGCAAGAAACAGTACGTGACTCGCTTTAACCCAAGTCTTGTTCCAGTACGGTCTCTTCTCAATGAAAAAGAAAGATGGTTTATCTTCAAGTACAAGTTTGTTTTGGTTTTGATTGATAACAAGACCTATCTTGTTAAACCAGATGATAGTGTGCCAGAGACTGCAATACTGCTAAGATCAAAGTCTGGCCAGTCGCCTCTTGGGATGTAGTCACAATTTGTACTCTCTTTACTTGCTTTCTGTTGGTCTTTATCCTTTAGTAGAATTTTGCTAAATTAATCCAAATGGGAAAGCGAAAATTCACAATTGACTTGGGCAACGAGAGAATCGAGGTAGAAGGCCAGCAGCACAAAAATGTTGCTGTAAAATATCTAATGAAGAGACGCAGGTCACTTATTATGACTCGCGACAAGGAAAAAGTGGAGAAATTGTTTGAGGCCGTGCCGAAAGTCATATCAATAATAGGAGGCCATCTGACAAAATCGTACCAAGTAAACTGGGAAAGGGAAGGCACTACCGAGTTTGAAGGCTCTAGGTTTGTATTTACTTTGACTGAGCTAGATCAAAAGATAGTTGCATAAATTTTTACATCATTTTAGTTACAAGTCAAATACCAACTTTTTATCGACAATTTGCCTGTTATTTTATACGTAATCATTTCCAAGATTACGCAAAAGATACTGAAAATGATACGCACAGATTAGTATCTGATATTATTTTGATACGAACTTGATAAATTATCTGGTAATTGGCAATTATCAAAAAGCTACAAGTAGCTTTTAGTATCTTTCATTATCACCTGTCATTTTGTGCTACCATGGTATTTTTTGATAAAATTCGTATCGTTTTGATATTAGTAGCTATATTAGCGTTAAAAATCTGAAAAAGCTACTTTTTTCATAATCTAGTATATGATTACGCAAGAATGGGACTAAAAAGTTTCGGAACTATTTGGATTCGAACCTAAATCCAGAGAGTTTGAACTTTTGGTTCGAATTCCTTACTGGTAATGAAACCAATCACCTTACAATGCCGACCTGATTGAGATACCTTATTGTGATGATCAGATCCTCAAGTGTCATCTTTTGATCAAAGACATAACCGGCAAGATCTTTTTTTACCCACTTTGGAATAAATGTGCCTGATATTCCAATAGAATCAAGCATTTGTGCATCTGTTGCAGACTCTTGCAAATATCCAGACCACTTCATCAGTACAGAATAAGTATCATCTTTTGTTTCTGCTAAAGGATTCATCGTATTTTCCTCAACATTATCCTCAACTGGTTTTTGTGTAGGTATGTTATTTTCTACAACATTTAACGCATCATAGATTATAGTATCAAAGCTGTTTCTGTTTGCATCCCATGCCCTAATCACCATATCCTGCATGCCAACTGGCTTGGCAAATACAATATCAAATGTTATCTCAAACTTGTTGTCTTTTGCAGCTGTATCAACCGTATACTCTAAAATGTTTTCATCAGGGTCATGGTATGTGATTCCTGATTTGTCCCATACTATGTTTGTGTTGCTGTATTGTAGGTGTGGGTTGTTACTGCCAAAGTCTGTATACAGCCCAACATGCTGTATGTTTTGCTGTCCTAAATCGTCATAAAAAAGCAGCTGTATCTTTGCATGCGTATTTGTCTTTACTGTTACTGTGTCGATATGGTTTGAATAATATGGAAGCTTGAAGGTATTTTCGTTTATTGTTAATGGATACTGATCATCTAAGAATGCAAATGTAAACGAGGGCGGCGTACAGTTTTCACATCCCCCTCCAGTTG
>JBOGRG010000149.1:0-15584 GCA_050749365.1 Nitrosopumilaceae archaeon | reverse complement strand
ACCAGCTGTTCCAATGTTAACACAAGGTTGGTGACCGTATTTTTTTATGTACCAATCAGGAAGAGTTTCACGCCAATACAATGTTCAAGCTTTAAAAACCACCTATGTTAACTTATGCCTTTTTTGGTTTTTCGGCCTTCTCTTGTTTTTCTTCAGACGCTATTTGTGTAGCTTCATCTACTTTTAGATCACCGTCTAATACACAATTTATCTGATAAACTTCTTCTGTGATAATATTTCCACGAATAAGTTTACGAAAACGTTGTCCCTTTTCTGCATCTTGAAGACCAACACCTTTTGAAAGCAGTATATATTTTCGAGCTCCTCCATGTATGTCAGCTCTCATTGGAACGCCCGACTTGTCACTTCCACCTGTAATTCTCATCTTACCTAACTGGCCTACTATGGCTGCCTCTATTTCGGTTCCTAGTTGTAGACCTAAAAATGGATTTGCATCCTTTTCTTTTAGTTCTCTTGTAATACATTTTCCTTTTCTATCAGATATTGTAAGCTTAAATGTGGCCAAGCATTTGGAAAAAGTCTGTACACTATTAATTAATCTTTGTACCTAAATCCTTTAAAATAATCAATACATAAAGTGAAATCAGATGGAAGAGATCAAATGTCCTAAGTGTGAAACACGGATGCTCTCAATGCAGGCTTGTCACATGTTTTGTCCAAACTGTGGAACCCATCTTGATTGTTCAGACAAGGGTAGTTTTTGGTAATTCAAGATCCAGCTCTGTCAGGATTGAAGTTGGTGACCAAATCACCTACTCTCTGCTTCATTATTTCTATATATTCATCGTATTTTGCCTCAAAGCCACAGTAATTACATTTGACAATTGTTATATTATCATCTAGTACTGCGACTTTATCACAGTCTGGACATTTTGCATCCATGCATTATTTTAGTAATTAAACTATATAATGCTAGGCATCAAGTTTGGATTAAGCGGAGTTAGTCCAGCCCGGCACGACGTCAGCTTCCCAAGCTGAAGGTCGCGGGTTCAAATCCCGCACTCCGCATTCGGTTTGCAGAATGTGGTATTATGAATTTTTAACATCTCATTCAAGTGATTTTGCAACATAATTTTTGGACCTAAGTTTTTGTGCAATATCTTCAAATTCGATATCGCTAAGTTTTGGTCTTTTGCTGAACATACTATGAACAGGTCCAGCCCCATCATTAGCACTACGTGGAATTATATGTACATGAACATGTGGAACTTCCTGTCCACTTTCTTTACCATTGTGAACTGCTACAAGCGAAGAGGTTGAGAAGTGTTCCATTCTACCAGCTAGAATTCGTACGGTTTCAAATAGATCTGTATTATCGTCTCTATTCATTTCTTGAATCTTTGTATAATGCTTTTTTGGAATAACAAGTGTATGACCTTTCGTTAATGGAAATGTATCTAAAAATGCTAATGATTTTTCTGTCTCAATTATTTTTCTTGTAGGAATCTTTCCATTCACTATCTTACAAAAAATGCAATCCATGTAATGATATCAGTGTTGTTATATTGTAATCTTTCGTATATAATAAATCATAGTTCTTTTATTGCTTCTAGGATGCT
This sequence comes from Nitrosopumilaceae archaeon, assembly GCA_050749365.1. GTDB lineage: Archaea > Thermoproteota > Nitrososphaeria > Nitrososphaerales > Nitrosopumilaceae > JBBDNF01. The sequence goes on along the minus strand of JBOGRG010000149.1, from coordinate 14,004 downwards.
GTTTCTGTCTACAGCATTGGGCATTTGTGTTAGATAGGTCTTAAGATCTTCTTTGGCCTCGTCTTTTTTGCTCTGTTCAAGCCTTGCTAAGCCACGATTTTTGTAAATTGGACCGAATCTATTTGGATTTATTTCAATTGCTTTTGTATAGTACTTTTCTGCATTTGGATAGTACTTTGCTTTCAGATAGTAGTTTCCAAGACCACGATAGGCAAGATAACATGATTTATTATTTTCAATGCTTTTGTGATAATATTGTACAGCATCAGAAGAGTTCTGATCATTTAACATTCCACCAAGGAGACAAAGTGCTGTCGAGTTGGTTTTACTTATTTTAAGTGCTTCCTGTAGAACATTTATTGTCTCAGTGATTTTTCCTTGCAGACGCAGTCTTTCAGAGATAAAACATAGCCTATTGGACTTTTCCCCTTCCTTGTTTTCTATATTTACTTTAGAAAGAATCTCTGGTGGTGCAATAAGAAGCATTAACCTACCATCTTCTGCCCATTGTTGATCAAATTTTTTTTCTGGAATTGCACCAACCGTATCAGGTTGTGGAAAGTAGTGCAGGATTGTATTTTCTATCTCATCATATCCTGAAATTACAGAAGCGTGTTGTACTATGCCTTGTATGCCAGGAAGAATAACAATTGGTGGAATGCCCATATCTATTGTTCTTTTCAATTCCCTAATGTTTGAGTTCAAGATGAGGCTTGCCAGGCCGTGTCGTTCTGCAAGCTCGATTCCCTCTATCATAATGCTTCCATTCATGTTTGGGTATTTTTTTGCAATCTCCTTTGCTTCAGAAAATGGTAAATCCACTCCCCAGTACTTGGCGACTACAGTAATTACAAGTGGTAGACAAATGTTCTCTTCGTCTTCTTCTACAAGAGGAAGTAAAAGCATGTGATCGGTTTCCAAGATAAATTATTTCAAATGTCACATATTAAAACCATCAAATTGAAACAAATTTCTCTAATATAATTTTGCCATCGTCACTCATCTCTGGATGAAACTGAGTTCCAAAGATATTTGAATCATGATATTTAATAATTTCAAACTTACAAACGTCTGATTTGGCAATCTGCTCAAAGTGGCTGTCAATCTTGGATATCAAATAGGAATGGCTTTCGAAAACAGCTATTTTACCACTACAAAGAGGATTATTTTTTATTATTTCAATTTCTTGAATTCCTTTGTGTAACCTTTCCATTTTCTTAAGCGTGCCACCAAGTGTAAGTGCAAGAATTTCTGCACCATAACATATTCCAAGAAGAGATTTTTTTTCTGAGACTGTATGTTTTATTATTTTTGCGTTGATCGCATTCATAGTTGAATCATTTTTTTTCCTGCCTGAAAGAATTATCGAAGAATATTTGTGAAGATCTGAAAGAATTATTTTATTAAAAGAGAGGGAAATAAACTCTATTCTTTTTTCAAGTAAAAAATTCAAAAGCGATTTGGTGTAGACAGAACCGTTATCTACAACTAAAAGCAACTACTTGCCTACCTCAATGGAGATGTAGTGCATCTCAGGCACGTTTTCTACAAACACAATAGTACCAAAATTGATTATGTTATCGCTTTCCCATACAATCACTCTATCACTTCGCGGTTTTACAAAGTCATTTATGAAACTGGATATGAGCATTTTAGTATCTTCAAGATCAGATTCTTGGAAGAATGAAGTTCTGCCTTCTTCAAACGAGAGTGGAATCTGTACAGATGTTGGGCTGACAATTTTGAGATTTTCTTGTTCGAATAATGACTTTAGTGTGTCTATCCTTGCCTTTCTGTCTAGTTCTACAAATTCACCAGTAGTAGAGGGGGGGACACCAGAGAGTTTAGCAAGATATGCTCCAAAGGCTTGTTGTGGGGTATTTCCCATACCAACATAATATTCTCCATCAAACGCAGCTCCTACTGCTGCAATTGTTCCAAGTTGTGCAACAACTCCACCAGATCCAGCAGTATATACTGGTATAAAGTAAACATCATGATCTCCTATACGGTATAGAATATTGTCACCAATTCGTGGATTTCGTAGTAGCGTCTTTAGTTGAGCAAAGTCTGGATCTCTATCTAATGCCTCACGTACCGCAGTCGGACCTATGAGTTTAGTCTCTGAATCCAATGGAACCTCATAGAACTGCATCTTGCCCAAATTTTGTAGATCATTTTCTACTATCATAAAACCTGCAAGGTTTCTTCCTTGTGATCCACGTAACTCAAGTGAAAGTAATCCAACAAATGTACTTGTGTCAAATCCTGGTGGTTTGGCCTGTATGTAATATGCGTCTAGCCCCTGTGGAACCTCATAGAATTCTTTTGCTTGTATGAATGTTTCAGCGTTAGTAACGTGATAGATGTTGTACATCTCTACTTTCCAGTTGAAGAGCTCTTCAGGATATCTGATCTGCTTTGCAAGCCAAGTTGGCGTCTCAATAAATTTGTCGCCATATTGGCTTACGAACATATTTGTGAAAAAATCATCTCCAGTTTTTATCAGCGTGATATTGCCGTCGTACGTATCTACCAAAGCATAACCAACAAGCCTAAGATATGGATTACTAACTGTCCAAGGAACATTATGTGTATCAAATCCCACTATCAGAGGAACAAGCCAGTAGGTTTTTTGACCATCAGTTACGGCTAGAGAATCAACTTCTTGCCCAAATAGATGATATTGAAAATATGGAAGTAGTAATTCCATTCTATCTTGAATATCTCTATACCTCATGATGTGTATTGATTCTGTAGGATAAGAAAGTAGAAAGTTTGGTTCAAAGATCTGACTTAAGGGTGGTGCTACATCAAGACCCCCCTTTCCTGAATAAAATGCATTATTTAGTTCTGCAGTTGTATCTCCTCGTTCAGTTGGATAAGCAGACCAAGTTTCTTCAAAAAGTCCTCCCTCTCCATAGTATATAGCTCTCTGTTTGAAGAGTTTACCACTATCAATGATTGTGCCATTACTGGCCTCCAATGTGAGAAATCCATTTGGAACATGTGTGTAAACAAGATGCTCGTTATACCATCTATTTTCTAAACTTACAGAGGATGGTAGGATTGGTTTCATTGATGCTGTCCAGTAAAGTTTGTCATTAAATCTCAAAATATCATTATCTTCGAAGTCAACGTATGGTATTAGACCAATTTCCGGCTTTAGTTTTGCAAAGGCCGCATCCCAATCCCACACTCTTATATTGTTAAGAATTCCTGCGTTTTGCGTAATGTAATTTTTAATGTTGTTTGGTGAAACAGATTCTAGTTTTACATCGTGAGTATTACTTTTAATTTGGTCAAGCTGACCAAGATATCGGTTTACACCAATCTGTTGGGCCTTGTAAGGACCAAGATATTCAATCTTTTTTGCGTCTGCAATGCTGTTGTTGACAGCCATTATAGACCCGGTAATTACTGCAATAGCAAGTATTGTTAACACACGTACGTAGATGTCCCTCTTTGAGGGTTGAATAATAACTTTGGATTTGTATTTGTCAACAAAATAAAAGGCAACAAGACCAAATCCTGCGGCAAGAGTTCCTCCTATTGCGTATCTAGTGTTGTAGTCTATTTGATCTGTGAAAAACATATTGATGCCAGCCCATAGTATTCCTACTCCAATTATGCCTTCAATGGTAGCAATGTAATCTAGAAATCTTGGTTTGCCCTTTGATACATCTTGTACATAGCTTGTAACTATCTTTATGACAGAATGTAATCCAACATAAAGTACCAGGCGTAGTCCAATTACTGCAAGTATTGGTGGAATTAAAACTGTAAGGGTTGGAATCATTGGGACTATCCTTTCTAGCGCATATGACGGATCCGTTGGCGGAGTTACAAATGGGAGTGAAAACAATCCACCGATACTTTCTATCCCAAGATCATTTCCTTCAAGAAGATATTGAACTGCAAAACCAAATATGAGGTTGGTAAAAAGAGCCCCAAAAAGCAAGACTTTGGTTATCTGCCAGACTACAAAATTTGGAATGCTTAGTTTATAATCTTGAAAACTTGGAATGTTTGTAGTTATTGAACTGCTATTTCCTTTTTTTAGAAGAGTAATGGCTGTATGAATTCCATACCATGCAATGGATGATCTGTTCTTAATATTGACCCTTATCAACACTATGGAAACGAGGATCACAGCAGAAAGAATAGAATAGGACAGTGGTTTTGTAAAGAGATCTCCAAATTCATTTATGTTCATAAATAAAGTTACGGCTTGGTTACCAACTATGACAAAGATGACTATACCTATCAGTGCACTAAGTCCTATTCGGACATACTTTCCAGCATCAGGTGAGGATGTACTATCTTCAGTAGAGGAGCTATACAAAATCAAGATAGCTTGATTTGTGTCAAATTAATATCTTACCTAGGTATACTAACGTCCGTATAATGTTATGACTAAGATGTTGGTATTGATTTTACAGGTAAATCTTAAGTCTTTTCAACGAACTTCTGCAAGAGATTTGCAGATCATGTATACTGCCGCATATTTTGGAACAGAAATTTTCTCGTTGACATAAGGTCCATATTTTTTCTTTTTAAGCTTAAATGATAGTGGACAGTTTGCCCAAATCTCAATTTTTTCATCATCAAGAAGGCAGGCATCAGAAAATGGATCAACGTTTTTCAAATCCTTGCATAGAATTTTTGAAAGACCGCTCTTGCTGTTTATAGTCCCACCAAGTCTGAAGATTCTGTGAACATCCATCGTTACCTTTGGATCTATCCTTACTCCTATTGTTTGTCGTATATCTTCAAGTCTTGATTGAAATGCTAAATATCCGTTTGAAAGTATTTCTTGGATGATCTTTGGTCGTATAGATTTTGAACCAAAGATTGCTTTTGTGGCTCTGCCTCGCCAACCCTTTTCATTCATGTCAGGAATTGATATCTTTGACATGTTTTGTTTACTGATGCCAAGAGCTTCTGGTATTATTCCATTAAACATGATATAATCTGCTAATTCTGCTCTTTCCCTTGAATCTAAGGTTTGGTATATGGTGTTTGTAACATGAACATGGAATCCCTCATTTCCAGAAAAGTAAACTAGGATGTCTTCTTTATTGATTCCCAGATCTTCTGTCAGTACTTCAACAAGTTTTTTCACTTGTTTCTTTGACTCAAAGATACAATTCTGGCATGCTACCGATATCATTTCAGATTTGGTAGAACCACATTTGGAGCAGATTGATTGTTGTTGTGTAATATTTTGACACGAACTACATTTAAAGCAAGTGTGATCCTTTGTACAATCAAGTCTGAGATCCTTTGCATCTATGTCAAAGATTAGATCTGCTTCTTTCCAGTCCTTTTCTGACATTGGAAGATTTGGAAATGAGTAATAAGCGTTTGAGCAGTATACATCAGAGGGAATCTGTGTCATCAGCAGAAGATGCAGTTCATTATCATTTTTTATACTAAGATGTCTAGTCATGCCTACGTTAAATTTTTGATAGCCAAATTCTCGCTCAGAAGTTCTTATAGGAACATGGATCAGATTAGAGTGTTTAAAGTAATATTCCTTAAGGACTTCTTCTACAAACCTTACATTTTTTTCAAGCATTTGGTGTTCTCTTTTTCCCAAACTGGACTGGATTTATAATACCGCTACATTCTGGTATTTCAAAACAAAGATTTTCACTTTTAAGCTTATCACATGATGGGCAAGAATATTTTGTTCCCTTGCCTGCAGAGCCTGCAATGTGCTCAAGTTGATATCTTGTAACACGCTCATTATAGTCTGGTGCATTTTTAAACAACGGAGCAATCTGATCAATAGATTGACCCTTTGCTAATAGATAGGTAGCTAGCATGAATCTTCCTGAGTGTGGCAAGTTTTCGCCTCTATCAAGTACTTCAATGGCATGCTTGATACATGGGGGATAATCTGTCGAAACAGTAATGGTGTCTGAAAATTTCTTTGCAAGTAAGACCAGATCGGCTACGCGGTCTCTGAATGTTTCCGGAATAGATATTGTGTTAACGGCCTGAATTTTTGAATTTATATATCCATCAAGCTCTCTTCGTATAAGCCTAACAGTCTCATGAGGACTCAAAAATACAAATCCTTTGTCTACCTTTCTGTTTACCAGTTTCCATTCTCGTTCATGAAAATGAACAGCGCGTCGTAAATAGTCTGCAACACTGATTACAAAGTTATCTTCTGACATTACCACTTTTATGGAGAAAAGGTCTTGAATTATTTTTAATGGAAGTTCTTGTTTTGTCTCATCTTTACTGAGACGAAGGTCTTGTTGTAGATATCTCTCTGCTCTTCTTGCTTCTGCAAGAGAAAATCTTCTGATGAGAGTTCCTATCCCAGCTGATTTTAATAAAATTATTGCAATTACAAAAGAAAGAATTTCTGAGTCCAGATTTTCAAGCTTTTCAACGTCTGAGCCATAAATTTGACCTGTTGCTGCAACCACAATCCTACCATAAGCCTTTTCCACTATTGGTTTCCAGTCTGGGTGACCAAGCTGTTCCAGAGTGAAACCCTTGTCTCTTAGGTATTCTCCTGTTTCTGCAAGGAAAGGATATTTTGCCAGATCTTTTGTGCCAAGCTGTATCACAATTTTTATGTTCTCTTTTTACCTTAAAAATTTGGTTATATTATAACTCAGTTCTACTGTATAGCTAACCACACTCTGCTTATCTCTTTACTGAAATTATTCATTACAATTAACTTGACTGACTACGAATTTAAATTACCCTCCAAAAAAACACCTCTATGGAAGTTGGTGTACATGTTTCAATTGCTGGTTCTATTGACAAATCAGTTGATAATGCTATCTCAAGGGGATGTACTGCCTTTCAAATTTTCACAAGAAACCCACGTGGCTGGGCTGCAAAACCACTTTCAAGCAAAGATATAATAAATTTCAAAGAAAAACTTACTGCAAGTAAAATTAAGAGGCTTGCAACTGTATCTCATATGCCATATTTACCAAACTTATCTTCTCCTGATGAAGATCCTTTTGCAAAATCTTTGAACTCTTTATCGGAAGAAATGAAAAGATGTGGTCAGCTTGGAATTCCTTATCTTGTAGCGCATCTTGGCAGCCATAAAGGTGCAGGTGATCATAAAGGAATAGAAAAACTTGTCAAAGCCTTCACAAAAGCTGTTGCAGAAAACCAAAATGATGTGATAGTTCTTCTAGAAAATACTGCAGGTGTGAAAAATAGTGTTGGTTCTGACTTTGAGCAACTTGCATCCATTTTCTTTCAGCTTAAACCGGCGAAGCGGTTTGGCATCTGTCTCGATACCTGCCATGCATTTGCAACAGGATATGACTTACGAACAGAAAAGACCGCTGCATTAACACTTGAAAAGTTTAACAATGCAATAGGCATTGAACACCTCAAGATACTACATCTAAACGACTCAAAAGGAGAGATTGGGTGTCATGTTGATAGACATGAACACATTGGACTTGGTAAAATTGGGGAAACAGGGCTTCGTTATGTCATAAAATTTGCTAATTCTAAAAAAATTCCAATCATTTTAGAAACACCTATAGACGAAAGGCGTGATGACATTGGAAACATAAAAAAAGTAAAAGAACTAGCATAGTTACAGATGAATTCGATTTGAATGGATTGATGTCTTGTGAATTATGATCAAATAATGCAGCTTGCACTAGAACGTGGATTTTATTTTCCGAGCTGTGAAGTTTATGCCGATGCACAAGCTGGTTTTTGGGAATATGGTCCAGCTGGTGTTAACCTCAAAAATAAATTTGTGGAATTATGGAGACGGGAGCTTGTTAGAAGGGATCAAATGTTAGAAATAGATGGTTCTCAAATAATGTCACAATCTGTCTTTAAAGCATCAGGTCACCTCACGAGCTTTGCAGATCCTATTGTAGGATGCAAAAAATGTAGGGCCATCTTCAGGGCCGATAAACTAATCACAGAAACTACCTCAATTGTGGTACCTGAGAATGCCGACATTTCTGAGTTTGACAAGATAATTTTAGAAAAAAATGTGAGCTGCCCCAAATGTAATGGCAAACTTGAAAAAGCTCATAAATTCAACATGATGTTTAAGGTCGGCATTGGTCCTGAATCAGAACCAGCGTATCTTAGACCCGAGACATGCCAGTCTATTTTTGTAGACTTCCCAAGACTCTTTAAAACAATGCGAGGGAAGTTGCCTATAGGAATTGCTCAGGTTGGAAAGAGCTTTAGAAACGAAATTTCACCACGACAGAGCCTGCTTAGATTGAGGGAGTTTTATCAAGCTGAAATTGAAGTATTTTGTAATCCAAATAAGCTTGATGATCTTGAAAAATTTGCAGAAGTAGAGAATACCGAAATTAGGATAATGAGTGGTGATGGTATCAAAAGTATGACTTGTAAACAAGCAGTAGATTCTGGTATTTTGCCAAACAAACTTGTTGCATACTATCTAGGCTTACTAGTAGAGTTTTATCAAAAGACGGGAATTGACACCAAAAAAAGTAGATTTAGAAAACTTGGAGATAAGGAAAAAGCATTCTACGCATCTGTTGCCTTTGACTTTGAAGTTGAAACTACAACTGGATGGCTTGAGCTTGTTGCATGTAACTACAGATCTGATTATGATTTGAAAAGCCATTCTAGTATAAGCAAGGAAAAGTTCGAAGTACTTGATAATGATCTAAAAGTATTGCCCCATGTATTCGAGCTTTCAATGGGCATAGATAGAAGTATTTACACTATCTTGGAACATAGTTTTCATGAGGACAAGGAAAATGACAGAGTTGTTCTTTCCTTAAAACCGTATCTTGCCCCAGTTCACGTGGGAGTACTTTCTCTTGTAAGAAAAGATGGCCTTGCAGAAAAGGCAGAAGAGATTTTTTTCAAGCTTAGAACAAAGTATGATACTTTTTTAGATCACTCAGGTGCTATAGGAAGAAGATATAGAAGGCTTGACGAAATAGGAGCACCGCTTGCTGTTACCGTCGATCATCAAACTCTGCAGGATGATACAGTTACAATTAGGATGCGTGACTCAATGAGTCAAGAGAGAATAAAGATTTCAGATCTTGATTCGTATATAGCAAGGGAAACAAAATATCCATAGTATTACAAATATAATAAAAATTGCTTACAAACTAACTATAAGATAATAGAATAAAAATAATCTTAATTTAATATTGTAGAATGAAGAAATAATTACTTGTCATTTGACAGGTAACAGGTTATGAAGCAGATATGTGCACTTGATAAACTAAACTACAAAATAGTGAGATGTAAAAAGTGCCCAAGACTTGCATCATACATACGGAAGGTGGCAAAAGATAAGGTGAAGAGATTTAATAATCAAGAGTACTGGGGAAAACCACTTCCCGGTTTTGGAGACGTTAATGCAGAGTTATTAGTTGTTGGCTTAGCTCCAGCTGCACATGGAGGGAACAGAACAGGAAGGATGTTTACGGGTGATAGTTCAGGCGACTGGCTTGCAAGAGTTCTTTATGAAAATGGTTTTGCAACAAAACCTACAAGTAATATGATTGGGGATGGTTTTAGTTTAATTAATGCATATATCACTGCAACAACAAGATGTGCACCACCACAAAACAAACCATTAAAGGAAGAGCTTAACAATTGTTCTTCATATCTTAAAGAGGAATTATCTTTATTGAGGAATGTGAAGGTGATAGTCTGTCTTGGAAGGATAGCATTTGATTCTTGCTGCAAACTGTTACATATCAAAGGTGCCAAGTTTTCTCATGGGAAATCATTTAGTCATCATAGATGTATTATCATATCAACATACCATCCAAGCAGACAAAACACTCAGACTGGCCGTCTTACATGGAAACAATGGTCTGATATATTTTCTAAAGCAAAAAGGATTCTAGATGAAAATAGATAAGCTGGCGGTTGTTATTCCGACATATAATGAAAGGGAAACCCTCCCAAGCCTTATTGATGAGCTTCTTGTTGAAATAAGAAAAATCGCGGAGAAATTTTTTATAGTTGTAATTGATGATGCGTCACCTGATGGGACTGGTCAGCTTGCGGAAGAATTGAACAAAAAGTACGGAAACATCACTATAATACACAGAAGAGCAAAGCTTGGACTGGGTTCAGCGTACAAAGAGGGCTTTAGGCTTGCCTTAGACAAGTTTGATCCGGATTTTATAGTACAGATGGATGCAGATCATTCTCATAACCCAAAAGAAATTCCACAGATGCTACAAAAGTTCCAAGAATATGACTTTGTAGTTGCAAGCAGACATGTGTTAGGATCAGCTGTTGTTGGATGGGGAGCATATAGAAAGATACTTCATACAACAGCAAGCAAACTTGCAGTAATATGTGGAGGAATAAAAATATTAGATCCTACAAGTGGATTCAGAGTTTTCAAAAAGAATGTCTTGAATTCTGTTGATTTTGCTAAGATAAAATCAGAGGGGTTTGCATTCCAGATCGAACTTTTATGTTTACTCAAGAAGATGGGCTTTAAAGGATTTGAATTTCCTACAAGATATGTCTACAGAAAGGAAGGAAAATCAAAGATGGGCATTAGCGAAGCTATTCAGTTCATGAAGACATGTCTGTATCTTTTAATGAAGCATGTTTGAAGTGTGAATTAAATAGAAAAAGAGGATGTATTCGCCAGTCTTCCCATTGCGAGCTCCCCTACTCGTATGTTGATTGTGACGATACTCCAGAGGGTGATGGAACTGATGGGAATCTGTCGCCAATCTGTTGTTCTGCAACTGCTGATGCCTCTTGTAGAATCTTTTCTGTCTCTTCGTTAGATACATCAGACTCCACACTAAAGTCTCCGCCTGCTAGCGAATCCATCATTAGCCCATTGAGAGTCTGTGTCATAGAGTTCAGTTCCGCATCTGCTTCTGGCATGAACCTTCCAAGGGATGATTTGAGTCCCTTCATGGTTGACATTGCTGGTGCAATTGCTACCATGGCGTCACCAAGATCGTGTATTGTAGTGAGGCGCAATTGTACTTGTTCTAGTGCCATTCTGGCATTGCCTAGCATTTTTGTGACTTTTCTAATTTCTGCTAGTTCATTTGACAGAACTCTGCTTGTACTAGCATCGTGTTGTTGCATTGCGGCTACGATTCGTTTGAAAAGTTGGGCATCTCTTTCCCGTAACTTTCCTAACATAGAATCCATCTTCGATATTTGACCCTGTAATTTGTTCACAGCACCTTCAATTCGTGGCTTGAGGGCTCCCTGTGGCTTTACAGTTTCACGTATTTTTTCGGTTAAACCTACAGACTCTGGTCGAGTCCAGGTTTTATCGAAGCCGGTCATGCGAGATACTTTAAAACTTGCTTCTTAATGTCGGGTGTATATTATCATCAACATTAGGCTAAATTTAGCTCACAAAATGTAAATCAGGCGCATCTTTGGGTGATTTATGACGAAAGTTGCAGTCTTTGACTCTGGTTTTGGATCACTATCCATTATTAAACCTCTCCAAAAAAGGCTAACTGCAGATATCATCTACTTTGCAGATCAAAAGAATTTTCCTTACGGTACAAAGTCCGTTTCAGAGATTAAGAAAATAACAGCATCAACTATTACTATGTTAGAAAAGAAATTTAATCCTGATCTAATAGTAATTGGATCTAATACACCATCGCTTTTATTAAAAAATATCTCACGTAAATCAAAAGTCATTGGAGTCTATCCACCCTTAAGAGAGGCAGTAAAAAATACAAAATCAGGCTCTATAGCAATACTCGCAACAAAGTCTGTTGTGAAAAGTAGAGCATTAAAAAATTATATCGAAAAAAATGTACCAAAAAAAATCAAGGTTACCAAGATCAATGCCTCTCCGTTAGTAGAACTTGTAGAATCAGGTGACTTCATATATAATAAGAGACTATGTAAAGATAAAATTAAAAAAAAATTATTAAAACCGTTATTAAAAAATCACATTGATGCTGTAACTCTGTCAAGTACACATTTACCTTTTCTTTTACCAATGTTAAAACAAATATTTCCTTACGTTACATTTTTGGATCCAGGAAATTCAATTGCGAATCAAATTGCAATGATTTCGGGGAGAAAAAAATCAAAAATAAATACAATAAAAATTTTTACTTCAGGAAATGTGCGTATATTTCAGAAACTTTTATACCAAATAGGAATCAAACACAAAGTTAAATCATTGTGATTTAACCATAGCTTTTCGATATCCATGACTGAAGGTCTTGTCATATAATCTAGAATATTCGTAAGATTTTGGTTTTATTATATCGCCAATTATTACAATCGCAGTACGAGTGATCTTTTCCTTTCTTGTCCGTTGTGCTATATCCTTTAGAGTCCCCCTGATTATCTTCTCATCGTTCCAGCTTGCTCGGTATACTACCGCTGCAGGTGTTGAGATTGGATATCCACCCGCTATAGCCTCCTTTACTATGTCTGAAATGAGATGCACTCCTAGATAGAAAACCATTGTTGCCCTGTGCTTGGCAAGTTCGGAAATGCTCTCTCTTTTTGGAACTAATGTACGTGATTCTGGTCTTGTTATTATAATAGTTTGAGTCACCCCAGGTAGGGTAAGTTCTGTGCCAAGGGTTGCAGCTGAAGCAAGAACAGAACTTACGCCAGGTACAACCTCTGATTCTATTCCTATTCTTTTCAGATTGTCTATTTGTTCTCTGATTGCACCGTAAATACTTGGATCTCCATCATGAAGCCTAACTACAAATTTGCCTTTTAGTGCATTTTTTTTTAAAATGTCAAAAATCTCTTCTCTTACTAGCTTTGATGCGTCATGAAGTTCCGCATTTTTACAAAACTTCAGAATTTTCGGATTTAGAAGAGAACCCGAATACACAAGTGTATTTGCCTTTTGAATAAGCTTTTTTGCTTTTATTGTCAGAAGATCTGGATCGCCAGGACCTGATCCCACAAAGTAAACCTTATGCACGCTTTGCCACCAATATTGAAAAGTATTTGCTTGTCATCGTATCTTTTGTAACTTCACCAAGTGTTAATTTCTTGACAATTTCTTCATCAGTACCAACATCTTGTGCTATTGCAAAAAGCGAGTTATCCGAAAATCCCGCTTCTTTTAAAAGTTCAATAACTTGATCAAAATATCTCCCATCTTTTAGAAATATCATAGTATCACAGTTTTTTGCAGTTTCTTTTACCCTAGATAGATCGTAGCAAGCAGGAATTACTGCGACAGTTTCATCCCCTTCAGCAATACTTATGCCAACTTTAGATGCAAAAGCAAACATGGATACTATTCCAGGAATCACAGTAATCTTAATTTCCGGATATTTTGATTTTAGTTCACGCTGAAGATAGATCCAAGTACTGTAAAGAGATGGATCACCTACGGTAAGATAGACCACATTTTTTCCGGCTCTTATAGCTTCTGCTATTGTGTGGGCGTTTTTTTCCCAAGTATTTTGTAGTATTTGTTTGTCCTTAACCATTGGAAAGACTAAGTTTACAACATCCGGTTTTTTTGAATCGTTAAGCACTGAAGATATAATGGAATATGCAATGCTTGTTTTTCCTTCTTTAGAAGTTGGACACATTATAACATCGGCATTACGAATAGCCTTAACCGCTTTTATTGTCAGAAGATCAGGATCGCCAGGACCACATCCAACACATACAAGTTCAGCCATCAATGGCGATTCAAGTTGCGCCTAATTAAAAGCTAGATTTTAGAGAAATGTTCCATAACAGGCATAAAATGAAATTCTTATGGAACATTTTTGGATTTGCTAATTTTTAGTATAACCTTTTGAATAAACTAGTCTGCCGCATGATCATTTTCAAACTATCAAGGGCTGGTTAGAACAATATCACCGAGTTTCATTTTTCTCACTACTTTTTTACCACTCATAACTGTGATTACAGGATCTGTATTTTCAGCATCTTGAGGCAGTATAACATTTCCTCCACCGCCAGCATGAATATGTCTGGGAAGAGTAGTATTGTTATCCCACCAATTACATCGTTCTTTTTTACATAGAATGGTAAGCGATTCTA
>JBOGRG010000148.1:0-7919 GCA_050749365.1 Nitrosopumilaceae archaeon | reverse complement strand
TGGCCACAAGGCAAAGCAATCTGTCTCTTTTTTGGACCAACTCCAATAGGAAAAAAAGGCGAGATCAAGCCTTACTCACCTGTAAATGTGATTGGCAAGATCAAAACCCAAGACAAGAAATTTTTAGATGACATACATGATGGGATGATGGTCACTTTCAAGTAATGCTTTTACGCTATGAGCGCGTATAGGACTTGATTGTGGGAGCTTAAAACTCAACTAAAATGCAAGGAATGTAACATTTCTTTTACTGATAAAGAACACTTGGAAAGACACAAGAAAAACATCCACAAATAGAGTTTACAGTATAGTCAGACGTATTTGTGTTATTTTGGACTCAAATACGTATGCCTTGAAGTCTTGATTTTTGTTTGAAAAAATAATCCAAGGACCACTATTGAGTTCCATGTATTCTTGATCAATAACAGACGGATAAGCTTCTGAATCTGGATGAGAGTGAAAAATTCCAACCAGAAACTGTTTTTTGTCTGCTTCCAAGTATAATTTTACATTATCCTCGTCAGATAGACGGAATTTAATTGGGGAGTTCTCCACATTTCTTGTTAAAAAAATATCCTTTACCGTAAATTGGTTCGCATTAATCTTTACAAACAAGATTGCACAAGATTCGTTAGGAATGTTATTCTGTGCGTGTTTTACAAGAAGAGATATTTGATCCTGCGAAAGGACAATTTCTTTTTGCAAGATTACTCTACTGTGACTTTTCCTATCATCCATGGATGAACTTGGCAATAATATTCTGTTGTTCCAACAAAATCAAACCTGTGTTCAAATGTTTGTCCAGCTGGCAATATACTGGAATCAAACATGCCAGACGGGCCATCAGTTGGATTTCCACTTGTAACGGTGTGTGCAGCTGTGTCATCATTAGACCACACTACTGTTGTGCCAACAGCTATTGTAATTTCTGCTGGATCATAGTATACCTGCCCTTCACTTAGTGTCATGGCACCTACTGGAATGCTTACTTTAGCAATTACAGGTTCTGCTGCTTCCGCTATTATCATCTTTGATGTCATAAACGGATGCACAGTGCACATGTATTCGTATTCTCCTGTAGCAAGAGTGTCTGTATTAAGACTGTATTTTCCTCCCGCATCTATTAGACCAGAATCAAATGTTGCTCCAAAGTCTACCGAACTTGTTACTGTGTGTACTACGTTGTCATTGTTTGTCCATTCAATTACATCACCTTTTGTTGCAGTAACAACATCAGGACTATAGTCAGGGTTATCAGGCGTTGCAGCCCCCGCAAATATCTCAACCGGCATTATATTTGCAGTAGGAGCGATTGTCTCTATGGGTTTTTCTGCTGGAGTTTCTTCTTCTACAGGTGGCGCAAGTGAGAATTGGGCTCCTGGTCCTATAAATCCCAAAGTAACAAAGGATGCAAGGCCGACACCTGC
This sequence comes from Nitrosopumilaceae archaeon, assembly GCA_050749365.1. GTDB lineage: Archaea > Thermoproteota > Nitrososphaeria > Nitrososphaerales > Nitrosopumilaceae > JBBDNF01. The sequence goes on along the minus strand of JBOGRG010000148.1, from coordinate 6,492 downwards.
AGCCAGTACAAATATCACAGATATTGGCTTGGCATACTGTGGGATTTTCATTGCGGCATATGCGATAATGATTGTTGGAATTACTATAATCAATAAAACTCCTGCAAAGGTTGAAAGAGTGGTAACCGAGGTTAGTGCAAAGGCAAATGCACCAAAGGAGCCTGCAATTCCAAAGATCACCAGAGTTGTGGCCTTGGCTTTGTTACTTGTAGAAACACCACCACTTAGTATTCCACAGGCCAAAAAGATCAAACCAATAAACATTGTAAGACCGGTAAGAGCGTGCATTCCGTCAATGAACGTCTTGGCAATGCCCGCATATGATATGACTACACCTGCTAAACCTATGGCAGTAAGGCCCATGCCAGGCATCATCAGGTCCCAGTCGCTCATTTGTGGTACCTGCTAGAAGTGAGATAAATAATCCTTTTGAACCTCGGATCGCAAGCTTCGAAGAAATTAAATCCCTAACAAAACTGCTAACAAAGAGATTGGGACTAAAAGAAATACTGGAAATTTCAAAACCGCGTATCGTTATTCTACTTGTCATTACTGCAGTCACATCGATGTATGCAGCAAGCAAGTTGATTGGTCCTGAGCTTAATTATGTAAATCTTTTACACATCATTGTAGCTGGGACACTTTCATCTGCTGGCTCTAGTGCACTAAATCACTACTACGACCGCGATGTTGATCGTTTAATGAAACGAACTAGTACGCGACCAATTCCGTCTGGCAGAATGTCTGCAAGAAATGTCTTGTTGTATGGATTGATAGTTAGCGCGGCTTCTGTGATTTATGCAGGAATTACTCTAAACTTGGTTTCTACATTTTTTATTGCACTTGGAATATTTTTCTATGTTATTGTGTACACTGCGTGGCTTAAGCGAAGCAATTCTTCAGGTATTGTAATAGGTGGATTTGCAGGAAGCGCTGCATCGATGGCTGGTTGGTCAGCTGCCACTGGTTCGATGGACTTGCTTGGGGCACTTGTAGGAGTTTTAGTATTTGTGTGGACTCCATCTCATTTTTGGTGTCTTGCAATGAAGATTCGAAACGATTACGCAGATGCCAGAATTCCAATGCTTCCTGTCTTGGTTGGAATGCAAAAGACATCAAAGTATATTTTGGTTAATACAGCAATCTTGCTGCCTTATTCTCTTGCACTGTATGCATTTGGATTGGGTCTTGTATATCTAGCAATAGCAGCAATCTCTGGCGGACTATTGCTGTTATATCACTACAAGCTTACAAAAAATCCAACACCAGAGTTTGCCTGGAAAGCATACAAGGTTACGGCTCCGTATCTTACTGTAATATTTGTAGGAATAGCTTTGGATGCTGCCTTTCACTTTAGAATATAATTAGACCTCTTCTTGGTCTTGTTGAATACCAGGAAATCCAGCTTCGTAGTCACGTTCTAATTTTTCCCTGTTTTGTTCTTCTACCTCATCTTTCTCGTTTTCTTTTTCTACTATCTCTATTCTGCGTTGGTCTTTTGTAAGCCAGCTTACTTTGATCAGTCCATAGATTTCCAAGTCAAGCAAAGTCTTGTTAAACTGCTCTTCAGGCATGACTATTCCTTCTTTTATCAGTATCTTTGATAATTCTGAATCAGTAAGAGAACCAGAGTCCTTTACCTTTTCATATACTAGATTTTTTAGTGGTAATGCCATGTTTAACCGTAAAATGTCTTGTCAATTGGTTTTGGTATGGCGTATGATATATTCTCTTTTATTGTTCCATACCATTCGTCCACACTCTTTGTTATAGAAGGTTTAACGAGCTTTAATGCAGCTGCAAAGTCAGCACTTCCTATCTTGGCAGAGTCATTTTGCATCGCATGTACTGCAGCCTCTCTGCAAACTGCCACAAGATCTGCACCACTGTAGCTCTTTGTGGCAACTGCAATCTCTTTTAGGTCTACATCTCCAGATAGAGGCATTGTGCGTGTTAAAATCTTGATTATCTCAAGTCTTCCCTTTTCATCAGGAGGCTGTACATACAAAATCAAATCCAATCTACCAGGTCGTAGTAGTGAGGTGTCTATTAGATCAGGCCTGTTTGATATTCCAATTACAATAACTCGAGAAGCTCCTCCATCTTCCATCTCTGTCAGTAGCTGACTCAAAAGCCTCTCACCTACTCCACTGTCCTCACCAGACTTTGTTCTTGCAAATGAATCCAGCTCATCAAATATCACTATACATGGAGAAGACGTCTTGGCTTTTCTGAAGATCTCTCTTATTGCCTTTTCTGATTCTCCTACCCACTTTGACAAAATTTCAGGACCGCGAACAAGGATCATGTTTGCTCCACTTTCTGTGGCAAGTGCTCTTGCAAGTAGAGTCTTTCCACATCCTGGTGGGCCATACAATAATGCGCCCTTTGGAGGTTTGATGCCCATCTTTTGGAACTTGGCTGGTTCCTTTATTGCCATGATCAAGTTGTCATGCAATGTTCGTTTTGAATCATCGAGTCCACCGACATCTTTCCACCATACCTTTGGACTTTCCACATAAAACTCTCTCATGGCAGTAGGTACGATTTCATGCATTGCATCGTAGAAGTCCTGTAGTCGAATCCTCATTGATTGTAAAACGTCAGATGAGATCTTTTCTGTTTCAAGATCAATCTCTGGCAAGTAATTTCTAAGAGTCTTCATGGCAGCCTCTCTGCATAATGATTTGATATCTGCACCAGTATAACCGTGAAGTTCTGATGCAAGTGTTTTCAAATCGACGTCTTCGTCAAGAGGCATTCCTCTTGTATGAATGTGAAGTATCTCCAACCTCTCGTCTGCGTTTGGTACAGAGATTTCAATTTCTCTATCAAATCTTCCTGGTCTTCTTAGAGCTGGATCTACACTTTCCGGTCTGTTGGTTGCACCCAAGACAATTACATTTCCTCTATCAGTGAGTCCATCCATCAAAGCCAAAAGCTGTGCAACAACTCTTTTTTCTACATCGCCATAAGCTTCTTCTCTTTTTGGCGCGATGGCGTCGATTTCATCAATAAATATTACACCAGGAGAATTTTCTTTTGCTTCTTTGAATATGTCACGAAGTCTTGCTTCTGTTTCTCCGTAATACTTGTTCATGATTTCTGGTCCATTAATAGAGTAAAAGTTTGCTTCTGATTCACTTGCAAGAACTTTGGCAATCAATGTTTTTCCGCATCCTGGTGGACCGTATAACAAAATGCCGCTGTGTGGTTCAATTCCAAACCTGCTAAAGACTTCGGGGTGTTTAAGTGGAAGCTCTACAATTTCTCTCATCCTCTTGGTCTGTCCCTTTAGTCCTCCAATTTCTTCATAGGTCATGCGAACCTTTTTGTCAATTGACGTCTCTGTTAGAATTGTAAGAGTTGTTACACGCTCTATCTTGACAACACTTTTTGGAGAAATTTTGTGAATCTTAAAGTCCATTGAGTTTCCAAGAATCATTACAGAGATTTCGTCACCTTCAGAAAGTGGTAATCCTTTTAACCTGTTCTTTACAAAATCTGTAAACTCCTTGTCTACAGTAACGTTACCGTTTACTGGTATCAAGACGACACTCTTTGCTGGCTTTGCCACAATCTTTCTTACATTAACAAGATCGTTTATTCCAATGCCAACATTCTTTCTTGTTTGACCGTCAATTCGTATCATGTCTGGCGCCTTGTCGTCATCGTCTGTTGGCCATACTATTGCGCAGCTAGCCCTCTTTCCGACAATTTCCACCATGTCTCCTGGTTCTACCCGTAGGTATTCCATGGCTTCCGGCTCTATTCTTGCCCGTCTTTTTCCCACATCCCTCTGCTTTGCTTCACCGACTCGCATCTGAAGTGGTTCGTCTTTTCGTACCAAAAAATCACCTACTTTACATCAACTGAGGCTCGGCTCATTCCTAGAACCTCAAACTCCCCTACTCCATCTATAGATCTGACCGCGTTTTCAAGCGAGTCCATCTGTCCTTCCTTATCGTCTAGCGAAAACTCTCCGTTAATAAAGTAGAGACCAAAAGCAAGTGGCTCTTTTGTGTATTTTAAAAGCTGAATCCCATCCTTTAGTGCAGGGCCGATCTTTTTTGCCACATCATCCAGATCTATCTCTGTACCTGTTGGAAGAATTTTTGCTCTAAGTAAAAGGCGTGCCATTTTTTTATGGTCCATCAAAGTTGCAGGATTTGCACTTGTAAGATCTTGCGGCCTCCCTGCAGCTCTCACATCTCCACAGCAGAACGGAACCACAACTAGGACAGTTAAATTTCACACATTTATCGTTAGGCATTATAGTTCTGTGGCACGAACTGCATACCGGCAATGTAATAGATGACGACATGTTCAGACCTGATTAAAAACCGAATTTATATCTTGCTTATCAATTGTATATTCTCTCATTTCAACAGTCTTCTAAACTCACTTCCAAGAATTGCCTGTACTGCTTTGACAGATCCCTTTATTCCTAGAAGCTTTGCAAGAGATGCTGTGTGAAAATCAAAAGTTCCTTCTTTTGAGATCTCCTCCAGAACTTGTGGCGTGACAGATTCAAACAGCTTGTCAATTGCTTTGTTATCAAGCTTTTCTAGAAGTTTTCGTGCAAGAAGCATGTTGTCAAATTCTTGACCGAATTTTTTAGACCATGCTTTCTGATATTCTACAAGATCTGAAGATTTTCCTGATTCTAAGAACTTGGAAATCGCTTTTCCTGCAAAGATTCCACCAAGACCGCATGAGTATATCCCGCCTGCTGTGGTTGGCTTTGACTGACCAGCGGCATCACCTATTGTAACTATATTTTTTGAGACAAAGTTTTCTATAGGTCCTTTTATCCATATTGGTGCAAAGATCTTTCGCACTGTTGAATACTTGCCCTTTTGTGTAAGAAAGTTCTCAAGTGCCACTGCAGCGTTTATGCCCTTTCCCGCTACCCCAACTTTTGCCACGTCGTTTTTTGTTGGAATGATCCATGCAAAGAATCCTGGATACTTTTCTTCGTCAAAATACACTTCGATTCTTTCCTTTTCAATCCAGTCTGCATATACTTCGTACTGTGCAGACTGCAATATTCCATCTCTGTCTTTATGAATAAGCGAAGAGACTCCTCGCGCGTCCACAACAATTTTACATTTTAACAATCCTTCTGATGTTTTTATTTCATTATCTTTGATCTCTTTTAGTGATGACTTGACTCGTATCTCTGCGCCGTTGTTTTGTGCTTGGTGTGCAATTTGCTTGTCAAAGTCTCTTCTGTCTAAGACTATGACCTTTTGTGTTCGTGCATCAAGTGAAAAACTCTTGCCTGCTGGCGAGATTATGCGCGCAGATTCTATCTTATTGTCAAGGGTTCCTCGTGTAGGTAATACACCAAGCTCCTCCATTCCAGAAATACTTACAACACCCCCACAGTGTTCAGGTGTTCCAATTTCTGCATCCTCTTCTATAACTAAAACACTGTGACCATGGCTTGCAATTTCTCGTGCACAAAGCAGACCAGAAACACTTCCACCTGCTACTACGACTTCATAATCCATGGTTTGTGTTTTTCATACAATTATTTATTTCAATTCAAAAGTTTAACATACTCTAATTCTTTCTTACATAAACATGGGTGCAATTAAGCAAGTAGTTGTGGTAAGAAAGGATCTTGAGATGGGTGCAGGAAAGATTGCGGCTCAGGTTGGACATGCTTGTGTTTTGGGGGCAGAACATGTTAGAAAATCACACCCAGATTGGTATAGTGACTGGGTAATCTCTGGACAGGAAAAAGTAGTTGTAAAGGTGACAAGTCTTGAGCAGTTAGAACAGATAAAAAAACATGCCATATCACTAGATCTTCCTTGGTCTGAAGTAACAGATGCAGGTCACACACAGATTGCTCCCGGCACTGTCACTTGTATTTCAATAGGACCCGCGCCAGAAATAATGGTTGACAAAGTTACAAAAGATCTAAAACTTCTTTAGAATAAGATATAACAAGGAAAATAGGTCTGCCTTTTGTGAAGAAAAAATTTAAGACGCTTGTAGCTGCGGCGTTTTTTGGAGTAATATTACTTACTTCTGCATTGGCAATTACCCTAAATACTAATGTTCCAACTCAAACCACTGACACAACTATCACAGGTACACCTGCAGACAACTACCCTGACGACCAGAGAGCAGCATATTGCGGAACAGGTATAGCAAAATCTAATAGATACATAACAGAATTCGAGATTCCAACTGTCTGTGCACAGCCTTTGGCAATAACAACCGATCCTTCTGGCATTGTTTGGTTTACAGAAACAAACACAGGAAGGGTAGCAAAGTTTGATCCCTTTAGCAGACTTTTCACTGAATATGAAAACACAAAATGGCCAAGAGGCAGCAATGCCATGATGTGGGGAATTGGTTACACTTTAGATGGAAGTATCTGGTTTACAGATCCAGTTCATGATGCAGTATGGAAATTTTCTATTTCAGAAAAAAACTATACCAACTTCAGGTATCCTGTCTCACAAGGAACCGAGT
>JBOGRG010000147.1:0-1568 GCA_050749365.1 Nitrosopumilaceae archaeon | reverse complement strand
CCAAGAAAATTCAAGATTAACTTTACTTGCTGTGAAAAACACGGATTGGCAAGAATTGCGGATATTGGTCTTATTCCCCAAAAGATAGAAAAGGATGGAAAAACTCTGTACGGCTTCAAAGTATTTTTGGGTGGAGGACTGGGTGCACAATCATTTGTTGGACACCAGTTTGAAGACTTTACCCAAGAAGATGATCTACTGTACACTGTAATCTCTGTTATCAGGATATTTGACAGACTAGGCAATCGAGAAAACATGGCAAGAAACAGAATGAGATATCTAGTCAATGAGATGGGATGGGAAAAATTCCAAAACCTCGTACTAAAAGAAAGAGCAATTGTAAAATCAACACAATCTGTCATAGTAAAGCTTGACATAGACAAGACTCCCGAGTCACTGCAAAAAATAATTATCACCTCAGAAACCCCATCCGTTCCTGATGGCTTTGCAAGATGGAAGAAAGGTAACACTGTAAAACAAAAACAAGATGGATATAGCACTGTATTCCTGACTCTAGAATCTGGTGACATTACTTCAAGCCAGCTTAGAGCTGCAGCTCAAATTGCAAGAGAATTTTCTGCGGAAGGCAAAGCACGAAACGGATTCACGCAAGACATTGTATTCAGATGGGTAAAAGACGATGATCTTCCAAAGATGTATTCTAGATTATTGGAAGTTGGACTTGCAAATCCTGGGGGTCTTACAATGGCTTCTGTCGTGGGATGCTCCGGCACAACTTCGTGTAACCTTGCATTGACAAACTCACATCGACTTGCAAAAGAAGTTCAAAGAAAGTTTCTTGAGCTCAAGTTAGATACTGATGATGACTTGAATGATGCTAGTATCAAGATAAGTGGATGTCCAAACTCTTGCGGACAACACGAAATTGCCACAATAGGATTCTTTGGTGGAGGTGGACGAATGGGAAAACACATGTATCCATTGTACAACATGTCACTTGGTGGTAGAGCTGATGAACAAGCAATGCTTGGATTGTCTTGTCTGAGGGTGCCAGCAAAAAGAGTTATTCCTGTTATTCTAAAAATAATTGAGATATTCAAATCAGAAAAGAAAGAAAGTGAGACACTAAACTCATGGACTCATCGTGTTATCGATGGTTATGGAGGTCCAAAGATAAAATCTCTAAACGATATCAAAGAGATACTAAAACCCATTGTAGATGCTCCTTCAATAGAACAAGACAAAGATTTCTATGCTGACTATGGAAGTGATGGTGGTTATCACGCAAAAACAGGAAAGGGCGAGTGTGCTGCTTGAGCGCAGAAAAGACAACACGCATCACAATAGATGCAGATTCTCTTCGATCTCAAGTTAGAGACAAAAGTGTCAGAGTACTTGACATAAGAAAAGAAGATGACTACAAACAAAGTCACATACCTGGCGCAGTAAATCTCCCTCTTGCAAATCTTTTGGCAGATGACAGTCCACAAAAAGTCTTGCAGCTTACCCAGTCCTATGGAATTGATGATGAAACTCCAGTAGTGGTATATGATGATACATTTGGCGCTTTAGCGTCAAGAGTAGCCTGGACTTTGCAATACCTTGGT
>JBOGRG010000146.1:0-13765 GCA_050749365.1 Nitrosopumilaceae archaeon | reverse complement strand
CCAAGAAACTCATGTATAACAAGGGATACTGCAGTGTTTGCAATGGATGCAACATCTGCTCCACTTAGGCCGTCTGCAGCATCTGCAACCTTTTCTAGATCCACATAATTTGGATTCTTTCCTAATTCATTTTTTGGCTCTCTATCAATAGGAATTTCCTTTGTACTTATCTCTAGTATCTTCTTTCTACCCTCTTTGTCTGGCATGGGCACAAGTATTATTTTATCAAATCTTCCTGGTCTTAGAAGGGCTGTATCAAGCATGTCTGCTCTGTTTGTTGCAGCAAGTACTACAACACCATAAAGGCTTTCTATACCATCAAGCTCGGTTAGGAGCTGGCTGACAACTCTTTCAGTAACTACCGTTTCTCCACCAAGACCTCTAACTGGAGCAATTGAATCAATTTCATCAAAAAATATCACACATGGTGAGACTTGCCTTGCTCTTTTGAATATCTCTCTTATACCACGTTCTGACTCTCCAACCCATTTTGAAATCAGCTCAGGTCCTCTTACTGAGATAAAGTTAGCTTCGCTTTCTGTTGCTACTGCTTTTGCTAAAAGTGTCTTTCCAGTTCCACTTGGTCCATGAAGCAAAATTCCTCGCGGCATCCTGTAGCCCATATTGGTGTAAAGCGTAGGATATTTCATTGGCCACTCTACTGCTTCTTGTAGCTCGCGCTTGACATTTTGCAATCCTCCTACTTCATCCCAAGAGACATCTGGGCTTTCTATATAGACTTCACGCATTCCAGCTGGTGTGACTTCGCGTAATGCATTCTGATAATCTTCAGCATTTACAACAAGTTTGTCCAAAGTTTCAGCTGGAATCTTTTCATCTGCTAAATTAATTTCTGGCAATAATCTTCTCAAACACTTCATTGCTGCTTCTTTGCAGAGATACTCCAAATCAGCTCCAACATATCCATGGCTTATTGCCGCAATTTTTTCCAAGTTTACATCATCAGTCAGTGGCATGTTTCTTGTATGTATCAAGAGTATGTCGTGTCTTCCCTTTTTGTCTGGCACTCTGATCTCAATTTCTCTGTCAAATCTTCCAGGTCGCCTAAGAGCCGGATCCAATGCATTTGGTCTGTTTGTTGCTGCAATGACAATTACTTTCCCTCTTGCTTCTAGACCATCCATAAGTGCGAGTAGTTGTGATACCACTCTTCTTTCAACTTCCCCTGTTACCTCTTCTCTTTTTGGGGCAATGGAATCGATCTCATCAATGAAAACAATGGAAGGAGATTTTTCTTTTGCCTCTTTGAAAATCTCTCGTACTCTTGCTTCGCTTTCTCCATAGAACTTGCTCATGACTTCAGGGCCTGAGATGCTAATAAAGTGAGCATTGCTTTCATTTGCAACCGCTTTTGCTAAAAGTGTCTTGCCAGTTCCTGGAACTCCAAAAAGCAACACACCTTTTGGAGCTTCAACCCCAAGTTTTTCAAAAATCTCTGGATGCCTCATTGGAAGCTCGATCATTTCTCTAACTTTTTTTATTTCACCAGTCAGACCTCCAATATCTTCATATGATACTAGTGGAACACCGTGAAGAGAATCGCTTTTTTCTCCAATATGAAATAGTGTCTTTGGAGTTACGATTACGGCATCAGCCGCTGGTGTGACTCCTATTACCTGAAAAGTCAGCCTGCCACCAAAATACGGTACCATTATGTTATCGCCTTTTATCAATGGGGTGTTTTCTAGCGAGTCTGCAAGGTATCTTGCATCTATTGGAGGAATTGCCTCAAGTGGTGCGACAATTATTTTTTCGGCTGGAACTGCCTTTATCTTTCGAACTTCAATCGTATCCCCTATTGCTGCTCCTAAATTATTTCGTACAAGACCATCGACTCGGATAATTCCCTTTCCTTCGTCTGATGGATAAAGCGGTAAGCATTTTGCAACGGTTCTTCTTTTTCCTTTAATTTCAATAACATCGCCAGTTGCTGCGCTAAGTGAATCCATAGAATCGTAATCAAGGCGTGCTATGCCTCTCCCAACATCACGAGAATATGCTTCAAGTACTTTAAGCAAAATAGAATTTTGGCTTATGTATTACACTCTCCAGTCTAACCCTTATATCTTTGCTATTTTGCTGAATTTTTTTGTTTACAAACTCTGAACGTAAATTTTTCAAACTCAATTTGTTATCCTTGCCATTATGTCCGATGGATTTTCCACAGTCAAGCCTCTTTTAACAAAGAATCTGGATATATTCTTAATATCTCTTTCAAGAAATTCTTTTGCATTTCTATGTCTTATGTCAACAGCCGATCCCAGATCGAAAACAATCAAACCATTTTCTGTTTTAAAAATATTGTATTCTGAAAAATCAGCATGCACAAGTTTAGCTTTCTTATAAAGCTGTGAAATGATTGAAATTGCATCTTTATAGTCATTTTCATCAATTTCTGTTTCTACGAGAGTTTTTGCTGGAACGCCGTTCTTTCCTACAAATTCGATTACCAAGACGTTTTTTAGAACATGAATTGGTTTGATTGATGGAATACCACTTTTAACACATTGGGTCAGGTTCATGAATTCCTTTTGTGCCCAAAGCTCCACCATGTTTCTTGTGCCCTTTTTTATACGTGAAAATCTTGGATCGTCCACAAGGTAGGGTTTTCTTTTTTTGAAATTTGAAGCTGTCACTAGATATATCTTAAGAGCAACGTCCTTTCCATCAGGATCCACGGCCCAGTACATCTTGGATTCCTTACCAGAACCAACTACTCCATTAACGTATGATATAATGCCCGAATTTATCAACTTAGACAAAATCATTATCGTGGTTTTGTCTAGGACGTCATCCATGACCTTTCTTTTATCAAAGACGTCTTTCTCTGATACCCCTCGTCTCTGCTTTGCCAGAAGCTCATGATCAATACGTCTTGCTAATTTGTTTCCAAGTTCATCCCTGTTCGCATGGTCAATTGTTGTAGCAAGTCCCATACCGTTCACTCAAGTTTCATCTTACAGATAGAACACACAGTATCTCCTACATTATAGTTACAAAAACACCGTCTACATTGAATATACGTCGTTTTCATTCTTAATACCCGATTCTAGTTGCTTCTTCTGCTGAAAGGTTTGGTGCCTTACTTAATACCATAGTAGACCATCTTTTCTGCCCTGACAAATGCTTGTTTTCTTCGCACCTGACACAAACTCGTGATTCGTTATAGGTATAGATGCCACACTGGCAGGAAAGACATTTGCACTCTACTGGTGATTCTTGCACTCTCTTAGTAGTCTTGCTCTTATAACTAGCCTTGCAATTGGATCATTTTCTGAACTTTACGACCATTCTTATTGATCATTATGTATATGCAGTACATGCAAGCATGGTGCACGGTTAGATTCAATTTTACTTCAGTAGATTCGCCTTACTACATCGGTGGAAGATACGATCCCTTGATTATTCTGACAGATATTGAAAAGAAGCTGCCCCCTCACATCAAAAAATCGCAGTATAAAAAAGACAAGGGCTCGCCAAAAGTATCTGCAGAATATTTTATTAGTTATGATGATTCAGATCTTCCAAAGCAAGAAAAAGAGGGTTCTTTTGCCAGATTCGTAGGCAAAGACCCACATGAAGAGTTACTTACAGATGACATTGAAATGGTAAAAAGCCTCATAAAAAAGACGTATGGTGTATCAAAAGATCAGAATAATAAAATTGAACACAAAATAATTTTAGAAGAACCTAATTTAATCAAGATTTAGTTGAATCTGAAGTTTTGATTATATTCTTAGTGAGTTTTTTAATCCCTTGCATCTGTTTCGTATTGTAACCTCAGTTACTCCTGCAGCTAGCGCAACATCCTTTTGGGTATGGCCTTCACCATTTGCTATACAAGAAAGATAGAGTGCTGCTGCCGCAAGTCCCATGGCATTCTTTCCAGCAGTAATTTCCATCTCATTTGCATCCTTTAAGATTGTAAGAGCTCCTCGTTTTACCTTTTCAGATAGTCCGACATTACTTGCGATTCTTGATATGCACTTTACTGGGTCTACTACTGGCATCTTAAGGTCTAGTTCTCGCAAAAGTAACCTGTAGAACCGTGATACTTCCTTTCTTTTGATATTGATTCCATGTGAGACCTCGCTTAACGTTCTAGGTGTCTCAGTATCTCTGCATGCTGCATATAGTGCGGCTGCTAAAAGCCCCGAAATTGACCTGCCCCTGACAAGACCCTTGCCAAGTGCCTTTCTGTAGATGTAGGCTGTCTTTTCTATTACTGCGTCTGAAAGTGCTAGCTTGTCTTTTAGTCTACCAAGATCGCTAAATGCCTGTCTAAAGTTTCTGTCTGCAGATTCATGTGCCTGACTTCTACTATCCCATGTTCTAAGACGTTCTATTGTGCTTTTCATAGAAGCTGACAAAGGTTTTCCAGTTACATCATTGTTTGCATGACCAATTATTGTAGCAAGTCCCATGTCATGTATTGCAAGCGAGGTTGGTGAACCTGTTCTGCTTCTATCATCATATTCATCTTTTGAAAACGAACGCCACTCAGGACCTGATTCCTCAATGCGTTCAGAAATAACATAACCGCATCCTCCGCAAAACCTTTCACCAGTCACATTATCAGTTAACATCGAATTTTTTCCACAACGTGCACAGCGACTACCAATGTTGAAAGTTTGTAAAACCATATAATATACCACATGGATTGGTTTGTCTGCTAATAAAAACTATAGAGTATTTCATGGTTTTCTCTTTTTTACGTCCAATCTAGATAATTTCAGCATCGAAAGCAAATATTACATCCATTCTTATTGGGACATTATCTATCGATAAATCAGAACAAGGAGGTGCAACGATGAGTTATAACAATGGCGGTTTTGGAGGATCTGGCAGAGGATACGGCAGAGACAGAGGATATGGCGGCAATAGACGATTTAATGATGGACCAAAACCAGTAGAAACCGGAAAGGAATACGACGTTTCCATAACAGAAATTAGTAGAAAAGGCGACGGTATCGCAAGAGTAGAAGGCTTTGTGATATTTGTTAAAGACGGAAAGGCAGGCCAGAATGCAAAAATAAAGATCACCCAAGTCGGTTATCGATTTGCTTCTGCAGAAATAGTAAACAGTTCTTCACAACCTGCAGCAGAGTAGAGAGGTTTGTCTAAAACCCAAAAACTAATTTTTTCCCTAATTTTTCTGTAATTCTTACATCGAACTGAGATCACAGGGAGATTCGTTATATCCTACTTTAACGTAATATAGATAATGAATGATTATACCTGTACCTGCTCCTGTGGTTGTGAGAATCCCGCTGACGATTATGTTTGCCATAATTGTAGAGTCGGTTTATGTAAAGTAGGAATGAAGAGATAGAAATCTTGACGGAAAAATTGAATGTAAACTAAAGGTGTGAATACACGGAGATAATGGGAAGGGGTTTTTCCCAAATAATGCAAGAATCGCCGGCATATTTTCATGTCGGTCTGAAAATTGCCGCTTACAAATTATTTGACAAGCGAAGTCCAATTTATGGTTCGGCTGACATCATCAACGTTTGTAATTTGCACTGTTCTCATTGTTATTGGTGGTTAAATAGAAAAGAAAACGAGGAGCTTACCTTAGATCAATGGAAGGAAGTAATTGATAGGAAATTTAAAAAAAGACATGTTTTTCTTATAACACTTGTTGGTGGAGAGCCAACTCTAAGACCTGATGTAATTGAATTATTTGCTAAAGAATATCCAAAAAGAGTGTGTGTTGTCTCAAATGGCACTTTCCCCTTGCAGAAAATTCCAGGTGTTTACTTTTACTGGATTTCAATAGATGGAACACAACAAGTACATGACACAATCCGTGGCATGGGCTCATATGAAAAGACAAAGAAAAACATTTTGGATTATATCCAAAACAACGGAGAGAAGGCATGGAAGGACATATGGATATCAATGACTATAAACTCTGTAAACTACAAGACCGTCAACAATGTCATAGACGAGTGGTATCCACACGTAAACAAGATAGGATTTCAGTTTCATACTCCGTTTATGAAAGGAGATCCTCTCTGGTTTCCATTTGGTCCGGAAAGAACGAAGCTTGTAGATGAAATCATAACAATGAAAAACAAGTATGATGACGACTACATAATAAATCCAAAAAAGCAGTTGGAACTAATGAAGAGAAACTGGGGAGGCCATGGAACAACACCTGTTGACTGTCCTACTTGGGCAATTCTTTCAGTTGATCACATGGGTAGAGAGAAGAGACCCTGTTGCATTGGAAGTGCAGACAAGGATTCTATGAAGCCAATCTGTGAAGAGTGTGGACTCGGATGCTATTCGGTGTTTTTAACATATGGAATGAAAGGTTAAATGTAAAAATTTGGGTTAAAGACAGGTCGGACTTAACGACCAAAATAGTGTCCTCTTCCCATCGGGTCCATGGAAATTTTTTCTCGTATCGAAAATATGATCAAGAAAATATCTTGGTCTTATAGGAATAGAACCAAAAAAGTAATGCTGACATTGTTATCATTATAACCTTATTACTTGCTATCAAATTATAAAATCATGTTAAAATTCAAATGCAAAGATGTTGGATTTGACTGTGGTTTTGTAGCAAAGGGTAAAACAGAAGATGAAATTCTAGCACAATGTGCAGCTCATGCCACAAAGGATCATGGGATGAAACCTGAAGACATCACAGAAGAATTGAAGGGCAAAATCAAGACTAACATTCACAAATCGTGGTTTTAATCATAAAAAGGTTCCAAAATACGACCATGATGGTACCCTAGTCCCATCGGGTCCGCTTATTGCGTCTTCTTCTGTAAAAGCTGCCCCTTTTCAAAAATTTTACAAATCTTCAGATCTCGGTTGCTCTCTCCAACAAATATTACAAAAGGATATCCGCTACTTTTAAAAAACATAAAAACAGTTCACATCGGTATGAGAAATAAATTTCTTAGAACTAGAAAAGTGTTTTATGAGATCCATTACCATTTCAATCAGATTGCACCAAGGTATTGTGATCTGAGGATTACTGACTTAGGCCCAATTATATTCATTACAAACAAGTTACAAGATATGCCGAACATCCGTGCTGCAGATATTGGCGTGGGGGCAGGAAGATATGCTCTGAAATTCATGGAACACCTAGGCGAGAAGTGTCATCTTTACTGTATCGATAGTAACCATGAGATGCTAAGATATCTGAAAGAGTACCTAACAAGACACAATGTTGTTAACTTCCTACCCATGCTAGGTGACGCACATAAAATACCACTCCAAATAGATTCTCTCGACTGCGTTACAACTTTCAATGCAGTTCACCACTTTCGTTTGCCTGATTTTTTGAGAGAAGCTTCAAGAGTTCTTAGAAACAACGGCAGGCTCTTCATCTACACTCGTCTTAGAGATCAGAATGCTAGAACCATCTGGGGCATGCACTTCCCATCTTTCCATGAAAAAGAAAAACGCCTTTACGAGCTAGATGATCTCAAGAGTATTTTTGAGAAGAATCCAAACCTTAACATCAACTCCATAAAATTCTTTGAACACGAGAGAGTTTATCCCTTGGAAAAACTGGTTGAAAAAGCCACAAACCACTGCTATTCGACTTTCAAATTTTATGGTAAAAAAGAGTTTACAGAAGCCTTGGGTAAATTCAGAAAAAATATACTTCGACATTATGAAGATCCTAACAAAATAAGATGGAAGGATGAAAATACGCTCTTAGTAATTGAGAATATTCAAGAATGACATCAGATTTGTTCCTCGTATAAAAGTGATTATATAGAAAGAATAATGGGTAGCGGAACCCAAAAATGCAGCTTGCAGCGTGCACTTCCCTGCAGGCCCACTTCATTATTGAACAATAGAAAATTGAATCAAAATAAGATCATTGCAATAAAGAAAAATACACATAACTCAAAAGAGCAAGTAAGTTGGCAATAAAAGTAGGAATTATTGGAACAGGCTTTTTGGGAAAAGCTGTAGCAACAAGATTGCTAAAAACAGGTCATACACTAACTGTCTACAACAGAACAAGAGAAAAAGCAGAACCATTGAAGAATCTGGGTGCTACAATTGCAGATACTCCAAAAGATGTAGCAAAAGTCTCAGATTTGGTAATTACAATAGTCAAAGACGCTCAAGCAGTAGAATCAGTTGCATTTGGTAGTAATGGAATAGTGGATGGAAAACACGATAGTCTTGTTGTAGCGGAAATGAGCACAATAAACCCAATATCATCAAAAGAGATCGCAAAAAAATTCATCGAAAACAAGATTCCTATGCTTGACGCTCCCGTCATGGGTGGTCCTAATCTTGCAGAAAACGGCGAGCTGGTAGTTATGATAGGTGGTGATAAAAAAATTTATGAAAAATACAAACAAGTCTTTGAATTTATTGGAAACAAGATCTTTTACTTGGGAGAAAATGGTTCTGGCCATGCAATGAAACTTGCAATGAATTTGCAGATTTCTATGCTGGCATTATCATTGTCCGAAGGAATTACTCTTGCAAGAGGGGCAGGACTTGACCCAGCAGTTTTCTTGCAAATCCTAAACTCTACATACTTCAAAACAGGCATGAGTGTAAACAAAGGTCCAAAGATGATAAAAGATGACTTTACTCCAACCTTTACTCTAAAGATGATGCAAAAAGATCTAGAAACAATAAACCAAGCTGCAGAAAAATTCAATCTATCACTACCGATGACATCATTAGCCAACAAGGTGTACAAAGATGCAGTAAACAGTGGTCTAGGAGAACTTGATTATACCGGAATACTTGCGTTTGTTAAAAAGATGAACAAATTAAAAAGTTAATCCGCCGTCTTTTGATCAGAACTTTTTGGATTTTTAGATCCTTTACGGTCCCATAATTTGATTATAGTTCCAATCATAAAAACACCAACAACTATTATCGATATGCCAGCCAATACAAAAACGAAAAATTTTCTCACCGCTTGTAGATTAGCCATAGTTATGTCATGTGATGACTAAGAGTTAAACCTGCCTCGTTGAAAAATCATCTATTTACTATGCTAGCCCAACAGCAGCATTCTTCACAAGTACAATTTAGACAGTCTTTTGGCGATTTACTGTTGTTGCATTCTGCTGGTAAGCAACCACAATCTGCACATTTTATCTTCAACATTAATTCTCACAAGTTTTAACAATAAAAATTTGAGGATCCATTACTGGAATGAATCTATAAATGGACAGTTAACTATATGATCGCTGTTCATTGGTTAGGTATTTTTCCAAATTCGATCCAAACTATATTCTAATTTGGAATAACTTTTTTCAATCATTACAAAAGCGGTTGGTTTATGAAGAAAGAGTGAATTCTATGATTTAAATTGACACAAACATTCCAGATCGTTTTTTCAAAATCAAGCTATGTAATACTTGCAGTAATCATATCTGTGGGTCTCTTTATCCCTCTTTCAATAATATCAGAATACATCTTTCTTGAACCATATCTGATAATGCATATTCCACTAGACAGGCTCTTTGGTTTTGTATTGATAATTGCAGTTTCCGTTATGTCAGGATTAGTACTGAGCATGAATGTGTACAGAGTCAAAGCATTAAGAAACAGCGCAAAAAAGATGAGCGGCGGATTCTTTGGCTCAATAATAGGTGCGTCAGCTGGCGCATGCAGCTGTGGGCCAATAGGTTTTGCGGTGATCTCAACCTTTGGTACTGCAGGAGGAATAGCCACTGCATTTTTAACAAATTATGAGATACCATTGCGTCTTGTCGCATTAGCAATACTAGGTTATACTTACTATGCTACAACAAAGGCTATTTCATTTGAGTGTAAAATTAAAAATTAATTTGTTTTAGATTATACTACGTGTATTAGCTCACGTAGATTTCTTCTTGACTTTGGCCCTCGTTTTTGTTCAGGATAGCCTATACAAAGAAGTGATGAAGGTCTCAGCTTTGTTCCAATAATTTCTTTTACTTTCTCCTCATCAATCATTCCTATCCAAACCGAGCTTAGACCTAATGCGGAAGCAGCCAACTGTGAGTAGGCTGCAGCAAGAGTTGCGTCTTGAATTGAAAACTTGGCAAGAATCTCAGGTGGGAAATTTAGTTTGACTCGTTCAGGATTCATGCAAAATACCAGTACTACGGGAGTGTTGACATATGGCTGGTTATTTGCAGCTTGCACAAGCTCTTCTCTTGCCTTTGGGTCTTTGACATAAAATATCTCAAAGCCTTGGAAATTGCCGGCTGTGGGAGCAGTATCTGCGGCAGCTAATATCTTGTCAACCTTCCACTGCTCCACAGGACGCGAGGAGAATTTTCTAGTTGAACGCCTTGTTGACATGACATAAAATAGCTCAGTGTTTACCTGCTTTTCTGGAACCTTTGATGTTAGAATGCTGTTAAGCAGCTTGTTTTTAAAATCAATGTCTGCTTGTGGCATGTCCTGATTAGAAACATATCCCTTTGGCCAGATTCGAGTATCTTTAATGTCATTTGCTTTTGACATACAGTGGCTACTAGTATCTTGTTATAAAATATAACAGCTTTCAGCTATGCATCAGGATTTTTTGCCACAAACTCGATGATTTTTTCTTTGAGCACTCTGGTATCAATTTCAAGTGATTTTACGCTAGCCATAAAAAATTCTGTGGTGTCAGAGTTTACCATTATAGAACTCACTCCGTCTTCTAGCTCAATTTTAGCAGTAGAATTGTGTGAAAGAACCTCATTTAGCTCAACAAGATCCTGGTGTCTTAGATAGACAACTCTTTCCTCATCGTCTTCGGTGCGCCAGATCAGTCTACAGCCTTTTTCATTTGGAATGTATGGTTTGTCTACTTGAAGTGAGTTATTCATCGCTCTTAATCCATTCAGACAAATTTAAGTCTCTTTGGGTTTTTGCTCAAACTCATATTTGTTTTTAATAGAATCCAATTCTTTTTTTGCTGATTCATATTCTACCTTTACTCTGGCAAGTGCTGCTTTTACTACATCAAGTTCCTTTCTAGTTGCTTCGTATTTTGAATTTATAGAGGCAACAAGGTTGCTTGCAGCTTGTACTAACTGCTTACTATCATCTTTTTTGCCTGCTGCTACCAGCTCCTTTTCTATGAACTCAAGCTCTTTTTTGACAAACATTATCTCCTTTTTCTTTGTCTCGTGTTGAGCTCGCAAGGAGTCTAGCTCTGACTTTGCAGGCTCGATTTGGGAACGTAATTTTGCCAATTCTCCAGCCACGGTATTTTTTTCAGAATTTATGGCTGCAAGCTCAGACTTGGCTTGTTCAATTTTTTTCTTTATTGATTCTAGCTCGTTTTGGTTGTATTGAGATCTTGTATAGTCAAGATCTGCTCTTGCTGACTTGAGCTCAGACAACACTGATTCGTATTCTGATCTTATTGTGGAAATTTCAGATCTTTTTGACTCAAGCTCTCTTTTTGTAGATTCTGCTTCTTTTAACATCGCGTTGTATTCGGCCTTTGCATTTTCAAGTTTCTGGTATGTGGCATCAAGCTTGGCAACTGTCTCATGAAGTTCTTTTTTAGATTCTTGTAGTTCGTTTTGCATTGCCTCAAGTTGTATCTCTTCAGGTGTCTTGATCTTGACAGTCTCTGTTCTTTTTTCGCTAGAATCAACAAATTCTTCACCTTCCGTTTCTTTTTTTGATCGTCTAAATATGCCCACTAGTATCACCAGTTTTTATCGTATTAAGCTGCTGTTTCAACCTATTGCTTACACCAACTTTATCTGTTTATACCGATCGCTTTGATTCATGCCAACAAAATCAGATCTTCTTTTTCCGTACAAAACCAAGATAAAAACCGATTCCACCTGCAATAAATCCAAGTACAATTGCAATACCGCCTTCTGTTGTACCAGGACCAAAAAATAATGGTGCAGAAACAAAAAGAAACGCACCAAAAATTATCAGCGCATAACTGGCACTTTTCTTCGGCTTGTTGTGCTCGCTGTGTGCCATCTTTATAGATATTCAGAAAGCGTTTGTGCTACTTTCTTTCGCCCAATATCTATGATAAACGGACCAATCTTTGGACCACGGTCTGATGCAAGAATGATCTGATATAGGGTCTTGAAAAAGTCCTTTGGCTGAATACCGTTATCTTTTGCAATTTGATAGATGGAATTTTGAAGATCCGCAGGCTCGCTCTCAGAGGAAAGTATCTCAACCAAAGCCTTGATTGCCTTTTTAGCTGTCTCATCAAGATGAACTTCTACTTTTGATGGCTTGTCAAAGTCATCGGCATATCTGCCAGCCAAGCTGACTAGTGCCTCAAGATCTAAAGTGGATTCTTTTATGGTTCCGTACTCTATCAGTTTTTTTATCACACGCTTGTTTCTTTCTTCTCTAAATATCTTGCAGAGCTGGACTAGCAATCTATAGTTTACATATGTACTAGGATTTTTTGGGACATTTAACAGATTTACATATTCATACAAGCCCTTTGCTCGAACAGTCTTTGTCTCGTTATCAAGCTTTATCTTTCCAAAGTAAATGTTATCAAGTTCATTATACTCATCCATTAAGGCAGGAATGTCTTCAAAGCCTACTTCGCGGCTGCCGGTGATTCTTTTGTATAATAAAAGCAAAATTGACTTTGGCGTTCCATACTTTAGCCATGCCTGTGATGTCAAAACATTGCCAAGAGATTTTGAAATTTTTTTACCGCCCTTGTCCAAAAACATTTCATATTTTACATGATGCGGGTGTGGAAACTTTAGGATTTCATCTGAAACCCAGTCATTTATCTTGACAGAATCCATAATGTCTTTTCCATAAGCTTCAAACCTGATATCAAAGGCATGCCATCTTGCTGCAAATTCCACCTTCCATGCAAGCTTGCCAAGATCTTTTGTGATATCAGCTACTCCATCGTGTCCACAACCAGCTAGAGTTTGTGAGCCGATCGTAGTTTCATGACACCTGTACTTTATCTTTCGTTCCTCTGGTAGATATTCGTAGGCCTCTGCTGTGTATAGTCGTCCACAGCTTGCGCATATAGGAAAATATGGAAGAGATTCTTGGTATTTTTCCTGTCCTACAAACTCTGCTATCTTTGCACCTATCTTCTTGCTGTTGACTAGAATGGTGTGAATCTGGTCTTTTAGAAGACCATTTTTGTATGTCTCAACCCCTCTTTGAAACTTGTATTTGATGCCAAGCTTGTCCAAGCCGTCAAGTAAGAGACTGCTCATGTGAGAACCATACGAGTCATGACAATCAAATGGATCCAGAATGAATGACACAGGCTTTGCCAAGTGGTCCTTTAACCAGTCTGGGAACCCTTCAGGAATCTTTCTTAGCCCATCCAGATCATCTGAGTATGCAATAAGCTCTGAGTTGTAGCCCAAGTTTTCTAACGCAAGCTTTACACCATATGCTCTTACTGCATCCCCAAGACTCCCTATGTGAGGAATTCCAGAGGCGCCAAGACCACTTTCGACTTTGATCATGCTTGTGCTGCGCCCAAGGATTTTTTCACGTTCTACAAGCTCGTATGCAAGCTTGTCTATCCAAGTTCCCCTGCCGATAACTTTCTGCTCTTCCATTATGACAGTTCCTTTGACATGTATGGACCTAAAAGCGAGTATCCAATCTTACGATAGTATTCTCTTGTTCCAACTGCGCTGATTACAAGCAGACTCTTTGCGTCAAACTCTTCTTTAGAAATTTTTTCAGATTCGTTCATAAGATTTTTGCCAAGACCCAAATGCTGAACACTATCGCTATCTCTTTGCCCTAGCTTAAGTGACCTGCCATACAC
>JBOGRG010000145.1:0-1772 GCA_050749365.1 Nitrosopumilaceae archaeon | reverse complement strand
TGTTATAGATACACCACCTCCATATCCATCCGGCCGACCTTGGCACATAGGAGCTGCGGCACACTATGCCCAGATAGATATGATTGCAAGAACAGCAAGAATGTCTGACAAAAACGTCCTTTTTCCAATAGGCATAGACAGAAATGGTCTACCCGTTGAAATGTATACAGAAAATAAATACAATATCAAAATGCGCGACACTGAGCGCGATAAATTTTTGAAGTTGTGTACTACTGCGCTAGACGATCTAGAGTCAGAAATGATTCAGATAATGACAAGTCTTGGTCTTAGTGGAAATTTCTCAGAGTACTACAGAACGGATTCTGAAGAATACCGCACCCTTACGCAATCAACATTTATCGATCTTTGGAAAAAAGGTTTAGTGTATCTTGCAAATAGACCAAATAACTACGATTGGGTTACTGGCACCACAATTGCAGATGCTGAAATAACGTATGTAGAGATTCCAACTAAATTAGTTTACATGAAATTTAAGATAAAAAATTCTGACAGATCACTTACAGTAGCAAGCACAAGACCAGAACTTTTGTGTGCCTGTCAAGCCATAATTGTAAACCCTGATGATGAAAGATATACGGACCTAATTGATAAAAAAGCAATAATTCCACTAGTAAACAGAGAAGTTGAGATCAAAACACATCCTTCTGCAGAAAAAGAGTTTGGTTCTGGAACAGTTATGGTGTGTAGCTATGGTGACCAAAATGATGTTGTGTTATTTAGGGAACTAAAATTGCAAGAAATCGTAGCCATTGGAAAAGATGGTCGTATGACTGATGTTGCTGGGCCACATGTTGGATTAAAAGTAAAACAGGCAAGAGAAAAAATAATTGAAGACCTGCAGAAACAGAACCTTGTAGAAAAGATAGAGAACATTAGTCATAGAACGCCTGTATCTGAGAGAAGCAAGATTCCTATTGAGATAATACCCATGGAGGAATATTACCTAAAGCAAAAGGATTCAGTAGAGAAAATCAGAGAAATTAGCTCGAAAATCGTCTTTTACCCTCCTATGCACAGACAGATTCTGATGAACTGGTTGGACTCCATATCAATTGACTGGCCTATATCAAGAAGAAGATACTATGGCACTGAGATTCCAATATGGTACTGCAAAAAGTGCTCTGAACCACACGTACCAGAACCAAGCAAATACTACAGGCCATGGAAAGATAATTCACCAATAGTAAAGTGTACAAAATGTGGTGCTAGTGAATTTGTTGGTGAAGAGAGAACTTTTGATACATGGATGGATTCTAGTGTATCTCCACTTTTTGTTTCAAAGTACAAACGTGATGATGCATTTTTTAAAAAAACATATCCTGCTACACTAAGACCGCAATCTAAAGATATTGTAAGAACTTGGCTTTACTACACCATATTAAGATGTGAACAGCTCACTGGCAAAGCCCCATGGTCGAAAGCATGGATAATGGGATACGGCGTGGACGAACATGGAACAAAGATGAGTAAAAGCAAGGGAAATGTTATAGATCCGTTACCAATCATACAAAAATTTGGTGCTGACACCTTCCGCTTCTGGAGTGCAAGTGAGATCAATCTTGGATATGACTTTAGATGTTCGGAGCAAAAAATTGAATCAACAAAAAAATTCCTCAGCAAGCTATGGAATATTTCCAGATTTCTTTCTGGCTTTCCAGTTTTAAAATCAGCAAATCTTAGTCCAGCTGACAAATGGATTCTGTCCGAGCTTGATAAGGTTGTAATAGAATGCAAAAAAGGATATAATGAAT
>JBOGRG010000144.1:0-4658 GCA_050749365.1 Nitrosopumilaceae archaeon | reverse complement strand
CTAGGATAGTTCCATGTTGCGCTTTCAAGCAGCATCGTCTTGCCATACTTGAGGTCACCAGTATAGACAAAGTTGTGATCACCGTTTCCTACGTGAAAGTGGCAAGTGGCAGAACCAAGGATATGGCCAGCATTTGAAAAGACAAGCTTGATGTCAGGGGAGATATCTGTAACAGTCCCATAGGGAAGTGTTATTGTTTGCTTCATGACTTGTTTGACATCTCGTTCAGAATATAGCGGAACTTTTCCCTGCGCTGCAGCAACCTTGATGGCATCAAGCTGAATAAGATTCATCATTGGCAGGGTTGGTTCTGTGCAATATACTGGTCCCTTGTAGCCGTACTTGAAAAGTACAGGCAAAAATCCCGTGTGATCAAGGTGTGCATGACTGATTACCACCCCATCAATCTCGTCTAGTGTTATGTTTGCCCAGTCAAGTCTTGGAAATGCTTCTAGTGCAGTCCTTGCGCCAGGGTTGACACCACAGT
This sequence comes from Nitrosopumilaceae archaeon, assembly GCA_050749365.1. Classification (GTDB taxonomy): domain Archaea; phylum Thermoproteota; class Nitrososphaeria; order Nitrososphaerales; family Nitrosopumilaceae; genus JBBDNF01. Next base: position 4,171 of record JBOGRG010000144.1, on the reverse strand, counting down.
CTATGAGAATTTTGCTTTCGTGCGTAGTCAAAAGCATACAAGATCTGCCAACCTGACTGAATCCACCCAAAGTGATAAGAGAAACTTCGGCTTCTTCGGAAAGTTTTGGTCTGAAAATTTTTTCGCCAACTTGCTTTAGGTGCTTGCTTCTTTCCGAGGATGACATCTTTAGATTGTAATTTATGGTTTGTATGGTTTGCGATTGAATTGTTGTAGCTTTTCGTACGCGAAGTCTCCAACCAATCTTTTCAACAAGGTCTGCCATGTTAAACGTCTCAGTGTTGTACAAAAGCCATGGCCTCTTTACCTCAATGGTCATCTCGCCTATGGCAGTATCAAAAAAGGTACCACGCAGATCTGCCTCTTTTGGAAGCATTTGTGTTAGGATTTGTCTTGATTCTTCCTCTGTTTTTCGAATAGATTCTTCTGTTCTTACAACTATCCTCTTTTTGATCACATTGACCATGTTTGAGATTATTTCGTTGTGTTCCATCAAGTACCGTGGCTTTTTAGTATAAATTGCAATTCGCGGACCTTCATAATCTATTTTAGTTACATCAGCTTCCTTTGGAATACTTTGCAGTATGGTGCCCATAATGTTTGCGGCTGGGGATACTTCACGCTGTTGTTGTTTTCTTTGCAACAAAAATCACTAAAGTGTAATGATGGCTTTCTTCTGTTCTTTTGTTAGTAAACGGAAGCCTTTTTGATCTATTATTGCGGCGTTGATTCCGTCGCCTGTTCCAATGTTTCTTGTAATTGCGGCCTTTACAGCTCGTAAGGCTATTACCTTGCCATCTTCTACTGTGAGTCCATCACGGTACTCACTTTCCAAAAGGCCGTATGCTACTGGTGACCCGCTTCCTGTTGTCACGAATGTTTTTTTGTCAAGGGAGCCAAACATGTCTATGTTGTATAGAGATGGCCCTTGGTTGTCGTAACCACCTACAAGTATGTCTGCAATAAATGGGTAGTATCTGTTTTGGAAGAAGATCAGTGAAGCAAGTCTTGCTATAGACTTTATCGGAAGATATTCTTGTTTTTCTATCCTGTGTATGTTGGAATGGTATCTTAAGATGTCAGTAACGTTTTGTGCATCCGCAACGCCACCTGCCATGGTCATTCCTGCGTGCTTGTCTATTTGTTGAATCTTCATCGTGTTGTTGTTTGCTATGAAATAGCCCGCACTTGCTCTCATGTCTGCACACAATACTACACCGTCTGTACAGCTAATCCCTACTGTAGTGGTTCCATGTAGTGTGTGTTGTTCAACATAGCCAGACAAATAACATTCTCCTTAACTAAAGATGCCTTGGATAGGTTAGACCCTTTTAAATAACTTTGTGTCTCCAAACAGGAGATTGATAAATATGACATTTCATCAAAAATCCATGTCTTCTCATACAATGGAGTTGCCAAGGCTAATAGTCATTGGCGAGAAAAACATTGATGATGTTGGAAATTTTATAGCTGACCTAGCAAATCCTAGGAAAGTTTCTCTAGTTTCTGGTGATCAAGTACGAAAAATAACATATAAAAGAGTTCAAAGATCGCTTGCAGACTCGAAAATAAAGCACGTCTGGCACATAAGCAATAGTAATGATATAAAATCTGCAAAAAAAACTCAGCAGAAGATAAAGAAAGACGAAAGTGATCTCATCATAGGAATTGGTGGAGGAAGGTCTGTAGACATTGCAAAAATGATTGCGTTTAATTTAAAAAAGCCATTTGTTAGTGTTCCGACTTCTGCATCACATGATGGAATTGCTAGTCCCTTTGTTTCCTTACGAGGAGACAAGCCTCATTCGATAATTGCAACTGCCCCTCTTGGAGTCTTTGTCGATATTGAGATCTTAAAGAAAGCACCACGAAAACTTCTTGCTAGTGGCTGTGGTGATTTGATGGCAAAAGTCACTGCAGTAAGAGACTGGGAGCTTGCCAGAGACAATGTTGGAGAATATTTTGGAACGTATGCTGCAAATCTTGCTTCAATGAGTGCAAAGATAATAATAGAAAATTCGAAGAACTTTAGAAAAAAACCAGATGTTAGAATGATAGTAGAGGCTTTGATCAGTGCAGGAGTAGCTGCTTGTATTGCTGGAAGTAGCAGACCTTGTTCTGGTGCAGAACATCTTTTTTCTCATGCTCTTGATTATTTGGATCCTAGTGTTGGACTACATGGTGAAAAATGTGGAATTGGCTCCATTTTGATTTCCAAACTACAGGGTCAAGACTGGAAAAAAATTGTTACCATGCTAAAAAATGTTGGTGCACCTACAACTGCAAAACAAATTGGTCTAAAGCCAGAACTTCTAGCCAAAGCTCTAGTTATGGCGCCATCACTTAGGCCAGAACGATACACGATTCTAAATCAAGTAAAGATGACAGAAGAAAAGGCTATTGCGCTTGCTAAAAGTACTAGTGTTTTATAGATTAAGCTGCCTTTGGTTCGACTGGTTTTGATTCAGCTGCCTTTGGCTCGGCTACTTTTGCTTGGGGCTTTTCTGCCTTTGTATTGTTATAGCTTTCAATAAAGTTGATCTTTTCTAGTTTACTTACAAACTTGGAAATGTCATTTACAATTGCGCGTTTTATTATCTGCAATCCTTCTGCAAGAAATGTTTCCTCAGGCATTGTAATGTTAAGCTCTGTTCCATTTATCTTAAATTGTAGCTTAGATTCATCAACTGGCAGACGCCTCTTTAAAAGTCCCATGATTTTGTCTGTATCGGTATCAAGAGATTTTACTACATTTACATCATACAGGATGGTCTTTCCGGCAAACCTGTGATTGAAATCCATCTGTACCCTTCCAGAACCTATGAACCTCACAATCCCAGTTCTTTCATCTATCTCTATTGCATCTCCAACTGAAACTTTTTCAGCATCGTCACCAAGCTTGCGGAGTGGAATCATGCGAACCTTGGCAGGATCCCTTACCCCAAACCCTTTCTCAGGTGGAACCTCTACTGTAAGCTTGTCACCAACATTTGTGTTAAGCAACGCATCGTCTAATCCCTTGAGGACCCATGACTCTCCCACTGAAACGAGTCGTGGTTGGTATTTTATGTTAGCATCATAAAGTGAGTTTGATTTGGCGTCAGCTTCTCTTGTGGTTTCAAAAACTTCACCAGTGTCTTTTACCTTTGCAGTATAGTCCACTAAAATTAGTGTGCCCTTTTGGAAAGTCAACGTGATCGGTGCTCAGAATTCCTTATATTAAGTTAACATGAATCTATAGTGCTTTTAGTTTTTCTTCAGCTACTTTGAGTGCTTCTGGGTTTGTCTTGTATCCCATCATGTCAAGAGTTGATGAAATTGCAGAAACGGTTCTCATCACATGATATCTGTGAACTTCACCCATACATCCTACCCTAAACACTTTTCCTTTCAGTTCACCAAAACCTCCTGCAACAAGGACACGGAATTTTTCTGAAAGTGTTGATCGAAATGTTTTGTCTTCTAGTCCTTGCAAATAGTTTAGTGCAATTACAACAGTAGATCGTGCATCTTCTTTTGCAAACGGAACAAGACCCATCGCACTAAGACCTGAATATATTGCGTCTGAACAAATTCTGTGTCTTTTTATTCTTGCATCCATTCCCTCCTCAAGTACGATATCAAGTGCCTCTCTGAAAGCATACAGTAATGGAAGTGCAGGAGTAAACGGAGTTTCTTTAGTATCTTCATAATACTTGAAGTATCTTGCCAAGTTAAAGTAGAAAGTAGGTGGCGGATTTGCAATCATGTGTTTTTTTGCTCTTGGGCTTACAGAGATAGGAGAAATTCCGGGCGGAGCTGCCAAAGCCTTCTGTCCTGCGGCTACACAGATATCGATTCCCCACTTGTCCACAGGAAGCTCTTCGCCTCCAAGGATAGATACTGCGTCTACTACATAGTACGAGTCGTTTCTTGAGGTAAGCTTTGAGATCTTGTCTAGATATTTTACCTGTGTTCCAGTAGATGTCTCGTTGTATACTACATAGAAGGCCTTGACATCCTTGTTGTTATCAAAGGCTTCTTTTACCTTCTCAAAGCTTGCATTTTCCCCAAAAGGAGTTGTAAGTCTTATGACGTTTGCCCCTTGCCACTCTAACATGGTGGCAAGCCTGCTACTAAATTCACCATTAACTGGAATTATTACTTTGTCTCCCTTTTTTATCAGATTTAC
>JBOGRG010000143.1:0-7500 GCA_050749365.1 Nitrosopumilaceae archaeon | reverse complement strand
GTTCTTACAAAAATTGATAACATAAGAGAAGTTGTCTTGTATCCACGTGACCCAGAAAGACTTTCGCCATAAAAAGATAAATCTAAAAATTCGCTTAAGATACAAGTGCAACAGTGCGATTTCTGTGGGTCGCAGTTTGGAGATCGCAAGTGCTACTTTTGCGAAAAGCATTGCTGTACCTCATGCATGACAGATGATAAGAGCAGATGCAAGCGTTGCTATATATCAAAGAGAAAACTTGGATGGAAAATATTCAAAAGAAATAAGGTTTTGCTTGGATTCATCGCATTTGTATGGGCATATGCTGTTTTTCCAATACCGTTGATTCCAGGATTAGATCCAACGTTTTATTGGATAACACTAATTGCAGCAATCTTGTTTATGATTCCAACAGGCCTTATGATCTTTTTTTGGTCTAGGAATCCGCCTTCTTCTGATGTCTAGGCAAGCTTGGAAATCACGTGTTGTGTAAATTCCATTGTTGTTTTATTGCCTCCAATATCCTTTGTCTTTATGCCTTCTTTTACAACTCCATATACTGCAGATTCAATTTTTTTTGCAACACTAAAACATTTTTGATCACCATGTTTCATTCCTAGCCATTCAAACATCATTTTGGCAGAAAGTATGAAAGACGAAGGATTTGCAGCTTGTTTTCCAGCAATGTCAAATGCGGCACCATGGACAGGCTCAAACAAAGCAAAATTCTCTCCAATGTTAGCAGCTGGTGCCATGCCAAGACCGCCAACTACTTGTGCTGATTCGTCTGATAAAATGTCACCAAACAAGTTTGTTGTTACTATGACATCAAATGATTCTGGTTGTCGTATGAGATTCATGGCACACGCATCAACATACATTTGTTCAAATTGTATATTTGGAAATTCTTTAGCAACCTCACTGCAAGCCTTTGCAAAAAGACCATCTGTCTTTCTCATCACGTTTGATTTATGAACACAAGTAACTTTCTTCTTCTGATTTCTCTGATTGGCAGTCAAAAATGCATATTTGGCAATTCTCTTAGATGCATATTCTGAGATAGTACGTAAGGCAACAGCAGCATTTCCAACATCAAATTCCATGCCAGCGTAGAGATCCTCAGTATTTTCTCTTACTATGACCAAGTCGATATTGTCTTTTAGTGCAGGCATGTTTGGGTATGACTTGGCTGGTCTGATGTTTGCATACAAGTTTAACATCCTTCTTAAAACCACTATTACATCGGCAGCACTTTCGCCGACAGGCGCTTTCAAGCAGGCGTTTGATCTTTTGACAGACTCTAAGGTAGATTCTGGTAAGGCTCGGCCAGTTTTTCTTAAAGCACTATCACCAGCTTCGAGTTTTTCAATTTTTAATTTCATGTCAAGCTTGTCGTTGATTGTTTCCAACACTTTAACAACAGATTCTGATAGCTCTGGCCCTATGCCATCTCCTGTTATGAGAGAAATTTGATACATCTAATTTCCCAGATTTTTCTGTTTGAGGACCTTTTTGAGCATTATTCTGTTTATGCCATCAATCATTGCCTGAACGCTTGTAATCACAATGTCCTCGCCAATTGATTTAGCAGAAGCAAGGTTCCCATATGCATCTTCTACTTTTATTGTGACTTCGCAGAGTGCATCAGAACCGCCTGAAATTGAGTCTAGTCTGTAATCTTTTATTCTCACTTTGGCTATCTCGCCAGTAATTTTCTGAATTGCGTTTATTGATGCATCTACAGGACCAACTCCATAGTCAGTACCGATAAAGTCCTTTCCTTCTATGTTTAGTTTGACAAATGCATATGGCATGTTGCCAATGCCTGTAGATACAGAAAATCCTGTGAGGTGAACCAATCTTTTAAGGCCTTGCTGTTGCATGACCTCTCCAGCGATAGAAAGCAATTCTACATCTGTGACGTGCTTTCCTTGATCTCCAAGTTTTTTTACTCTCTCTAGAATTTCATGGGTCTGTTCTTTTGTTGGTTGTATTCCATATTCTTCAAGCATGGCAGAGACTCCATGAGCTCCCGCATGTTTTCCAACTTGAAACCATCTTGTTCTCCCAACAAGCTCTGGACTTATTGGCTCATACGTCAATGGATTGTTCAAGACTCCATGTGTGTGAATACCAGATTCGTGTCCGAAGGCATTTTCACCAACTATTGCCTTGTTTGGCTGTACATGTATGCCAACTATGTTAGATACATATCTTGAGGTCTCATAAAGTAACTTTGTATTAATATTGGTCTCAAATTTGTTGTCAAACTGTAGACATTGCAAGGCCATAACTAATTCTTCAAGTGATGCATTACCCGCTCTTTCGCCAATTCCATTTATTGTAACATGTGCACACTGAGCACCTGCCTGTATTGCAGAAATTGAATTTGCAACAGCTAATCCAAAGTCATTGTGACAGTGAACACTTATCGGTAGCTTTGACGCTTCTATTGCATCCTTTGTTATCACTGCAATGTATCCTGGCGTGGCGTATCCTACCGTATCTGGAATGTCTATTCTGTCCGCACCTGCTTTAGCGACTTCACTAAAGACTTTCTTTAAGAATTCTCTATCTGTTCTGGTTGCGTCTTCCGCAGAAAATTCTACTTGCAAGCCACGAGATTTTCCGTATTCTACTGCTTCTATTGCTTTTGCAAGAGCTTGTTCTCTTGTGAGCTTTAATTTGTATTTGAGGTGAATGTCTGAAGTTGCAATAAAAATGTGTATGTATCTGAGTCCTGAATCTATCACTGCATCAATATCTTTTTTATCAGTTCTTGCCAAGCCGCAAATTTCTGCACGTAAGTTTGCACTACTCACCATCTTAACACCCTGCCTTTCACCATCAGAAATAATTGGAAATCCAGCTTCGATTGCATCAACTCCAAGCGCATCAAGTTTTTTTGCAATGTTTAGCTTTTGCTCTGGAGTTAGTGCAACTCCTGGAGTCTGCTCTCCATCTCTTAACGTAGTGTCAAAAATCCTAACCTTCATTTACTCCGCCTCTTGGAAGTGCACATATTCCAGTTCTGGCAATCTCTAAAACTCCGTAACCTTTTACCAAATCCATAAATGCATTAATGCGGTCTGGAGTTGCTGTTATCTCTACTATGACTGATGATTTTCTTACATCATGAACTTCGCATCTAAAGGCATTTGCTAGATTCATTATTTCCATGCTGTCTGATGGTTTACTTACTTTTATCTTCATAAGGACAAGTTCCCTGTAGACACTTATCTTCTCATCTAGGCGCTTTACCTCAACTGTATCAATCATTTTGTCAAGCTGTTTTATTATCTGCGCAACCTGCTTTTCATCACCGATAGTTGTTATAGTCATCCTTGAAAACTCGGGGTTTTCAGTTATCCCTACTGAAATGCTGTCAATGTTAAAATTTCTTGATCTGAAAAGGTTGGTCACTTTAAACAAGACTCCAGGCTTATTCTCAACAAGTACAGAAATTATGCTCCACATCAGAATCTTCCTATGATGGCAGTATCATGTCCTTAAGAGGAGTGCCAGGGGCTACAAATGGCAATACGTCCTCCTCTGGGTCTATCTGGATGTCAATTACAGTGGCCACATCACTTTTTAGTGCGGTTTTTACTGCATTGCCAATCTCATCAAGTGATTCAGCCCTGATTCCTTGGGCCCCATATGCTTCTGCTACTTTTACATAATCTGGACAGTTCTTGAGATCAATGCCTATCATTCTTCTGTTATAAAATGTCCTTTGCCACTGTGCTACCATTCCAAGTGAAAAGTTATTCATTATAAACACAATGACAGGCAAATTATCCAAAACTGAAACGGCAAGAGAATTTTCTGTCATGTTAAAGCTACCTTCACCTGCTATGTCCACTACCGGGACTCCTGGCTTTGCTGCTTTTGCACCAATTGCAGCTGGAAATCCCCAGCCCATTGTGCCAAGACCTGTTGAACTAAAGAAAGTCCCAGGTTGTATTACATCAAAAAAAAGCGATGCCCACATTTGATGTTGACCAACTTCTGTAGTAACAATTGATTGGTGTGGAAGAACTTCTCTTAGCTTACGTAAAACTTTGGCAGCACCAAGCGGGTGTTGATAAAGTTTCAAATTTTGTCTGAAATATTCTTTTGTTTCATTTACTCGCTTTAACCAAGGATAATCTTCGTTGCGCCTGATTGCTTTTTGAACTAACATTTTTACCATTATTCTTAGCGATGCCTTTATGTCGCCGACTACTGCAACAGTAGTGGTCTGGTTTTTACCAATCTCAGCAGGATCTACATCCATGTGAATTATCTTTAATCGCTTTTCAAACTCCTCAAAGGTTCCTACCGATCTGTCTGAGAATCTAGAGCCTGCCGCAAGAACACAGTCTGCTTCCACCATCATCTTGTTTGCTTCAGCGTGACCATGCATTCCTATGGGTCCTAGGGATAGAGGATGATTTTCTGGAAACGATCCCTTTCCCTTAAAGGTAGTGACAACTGGAATCATAAGAAGCTCCGCTATTGATTGAAGTTCTGCAAATGCACCTGAAATTATTACTCCGCCTCCTGCAAGAATTATAGGTCGTTCCGCAGAAAGTAACATATCAATTGCACGTTCGATTTCTCTAATGTCTGGATCAACCCAAGGATGATATCCTCTTATTTTGATCTCGGTTGGAAATTGCATCTCTGCTTCATTTTGCTGTACGTCTTTTGGTATGTCTATAAGTACAGGACCAGGTCTACCTGTTGAGGAAATGTAAAATGCTTTTTTTACTACCTCTGGAATCTCAGCAGGATCGGTCGGTTGAAAAGCATATTTTACAATAGGGTTTGAAATTCCTATGATATCACTTTCCTGAAATGCATCTCTACCTATCATCTTTGTAGGAACTTGGCCTGTTACTGCAATCATTGGCGCAGAGTCAGCTTGTGCGGTCGCAATTCCTGTCACAAGGTTTGTGGCACCAGGTCCCGATGTTGCAAAACAAACTCCCGGTCTTCTGCTTACTCTACCAAAACCATCTGCCATGTGTGCTGCAGATTGTTCATGTCTTACCAGTATGTGACGTATGTTGCTTTTGTAAAGCTCATCATAAATTGGTAAGTTTGCGCCACCGGGTAGTCCAAAGACTAGCTCAACGCCCTCCTTTTCGAGGGCAACCATTAATGATCTACCGCCTGACATTTTTTCCATAATTTTTTTCACCCGAATTAAGCTGTGAATTTACAGCATCAGGTCGACTAGCAGCAAAATACTAGAAATGCTCGTCGATCCTCCTAACTTCATAGGTCCATTATTTTCCATCCGATATAATTTATAAATATTTCTAGAAAAAATGTCTAAAATTATCAAAAACCTATAGTACAAATCATAATTATTTCAAAATCACACTGATTGTGAGATACAGAAAACTTTTGATTTCGTGTTTGTTTTCACAAAACTTAAACACTAAACACCACAAGCAAGAACGATTTTGTCAAACACACCTCAAATACTTGAAATAGTTAAGGCCTTTTTTGAGGTTGGAAAGACAAAGAACCTTGCTCCACTTAGAGCAATTCAGCTTGACGATTCAAGATTTTCAAGCTATAGCGATGTACCTCCACTTGATCTCAAAGACTATGCAACCACAATAGCATTGCAAGAACTACGATTTGTCAGCATCTCTGACTATGAGTATGAAATCAAAAACCAAAGAGTAGATATTTTTGGTGATAGCGCAGTGGTTACTTTTCAAGTAAAACAGACAGGTGTACTTGTAGATAATTACAGCTTCAGAGGTCAGCACATTTCAATGGAAAGCAGAGGTACATTTGTTTTGGTTAAATCGCCTAAATGGAAAATTGTGCACGTGCACCTAACAAAGATTTCAGACTAGACTGATGTTGCAGTCTTTACTGACTTTTCAGTGTTTTTGAGTTTAGTAAATAACTCATGCGCTTCTTTAACAGTTGCATTTTCGTGAACAATTGAGCGAACTGCCTTTATCATAGAAACAGGATAGTCAGATTGCCAGATGTTTCTTCCCATATCAACTCCAACAGCCCCTGCTTCTAACGCATCATATGTTAACTGTAAAGCATCACGCTCACTTGCTAGCTTTGGACCACCAGCTATGATTACTGGCACTGGACAACTATTTACTACCTTTTCAAAATTTTCGCAATAGTATGTCTTGATAAGGTGTGCCCCAAACTCTGCAGCAATTCTACAGGAAAGTGAAAGATATCTGGCATCTCGTTTTTCAAGCTCCTTTCCGACTGCAGTTACTGCAAGAACTGGTATGCCGTGCTCTTCTCCTTCGTCTACAAGTTTTGCTAGGCTGACAAGAGATTCATGTTCATATTGCGCTCCAACAAAGATAGAAAGAGCAAGCGCAGTCGCATTAAGTCTTATTGCTTCCTTAATTGATGTAGTAATCTTTTCATTGGAAAGATCTTTTCCTATAATACTTGAACCACCTGAGACTCTGAGAATAACTGGTATTGGGAAATTCGCATCTACCGAGGTTCTCAGTACACCACGCGTAAGCATAAGCGAATCGGCATAAGGCAAGAGTGGTTGTATAGTCTTACGTGGTACCTCAAGTCTTTCGGTTGGACCTAAGAAATAACCATGGTCAACAGCCAACATGACTCCACGCCCAGTCTCTGGCTTGATTATTCTAGCCAGACGGTTTTTCATTCCCCAGTCCATGTTTTTCCCTTAAATTTCAAAAAGAAAGTTTGCCTTAGTTAAGCGTTTCTAACTTGTGATAATTATTTTCATTGAATCATTTCCTTTGTGGGCATACTCTAGTGCCTTTTGTGATTCGACAAGATCAAATTTGTGTGTGATCAGTTTTTTGACATCAACTTTGTTATCTTGTATTAACTCGAATGCGTTCATTGTATCTGTATCTGATGCAGCGTAGCTTGGTAACAATGTAATTTCTTTAGAGTATACCTTGCTTATGTCTAAGGAGAGCTTGGCATCTTTTGATGGGACTCCAAATAAGATAATGATGCCACCTTTTCTGACAAATTCAACTGCCTGAGTTATTGCATTAAGATTGCCTGTGGCAACAATTGCCACATCAACTCCCCTGTTTTGAGTCTTTGATAGGATCTTTTCATGTGCACTTGGATCAGTTGATCTTATGGATTCTGTTATTTCGAATTTTTTTGCAAAATCTAATCTGAAATCATTAACATCAAAACAGAAAATGTCTTGTAATCCGTAAACTTTGCTCAGCATAACATGCATCATGCCAGTTGGTCCTATGCCGAAAATGGCAACGGAATCACCAGCTTTGGTTGGAATCTTATTCCATGATCTAACACAACACGCAAGCGGTTCTATCATGGCAGCTTCTTCAAAGCTCATAGAGCCTGGTATTTTTATTACTCCGCCATGTGATACGTTCCATTCCGGAACAACAAACTCTTCTGCAAGCCCACACGGCACAAGATTTGTCTCATAGTATTTTTTACACATGGTCTCGTTTCCATGTAAACAATAGTGGCACGAATAGCATGGCACATGATGATGCACGAAAA
>JBOGRG010000142.1:0-1577 GCA_050749365.1 Nitrosopumilaceae archaeon | reverse complement strand
TCCCTCTGTTGCATGGGTCCCACTTGCACTTTTGTGGTTTGGACTAAATGATTCAGGAATAATTTTTGTTACAGTTGCAAGCTCGCTTTTTGCAGTAACAATTAACACATACTCTGGGATGAAAAACATACCTACATCATACATTGCAGCTGCAAGAAATATGGGTGCAAGTGGAGCTCAGCTTATCACACATGTTATGCTGCCAGCTGCATTTCCATACCTGACTGCTGGTTTCAAACAAGGGTGGGCATTTGCATGGCGTGGTGTGATTGGTGCCGAAATAATTTTTTCATTTTTGGGACTAGGATTTTTACTAAACGTTGGGCGTGAGCTAAACGACATCTCCCAAGTAATGGCGGTCATGTTTGTAATAATGATTATAGGAATCCTAATTGATGGTCTGGTCTTTAAAAAAATCGAGAGAAAGGTAATGTCCCGCTGGGGCTTGGCCTAGTAATCATAGATGTAGTCATGATGCATCAGACGATCTTAAAAAAGCGATCAAACTTGCTTTTCATTTGACTATAAAAATAAAAAAAGGGTTTTTAGGAAGTCTAGTTTTTGGCTGCTATCTTCGATGATCTTCTATCAACGAAGAATAATACTCCGCCCACTATCAGAACAATAATTCCGATAATGCCAACCCCAAGTCCTGCAAGTGTGCTACCTACATTAGCCAATTTTGAATCGTCTCCATTGACGCCTAGAAATGGAACATTACCGATTATGGCGTCAACAGTAACATCTTTTGTATCGATGTTCTTAACTACGATGCTGTATGTTTCTCCTTTTTTGGCATTAAAGTTGCTAATATAGTCACCACTGAACTTGTCTTGCCAAACAACTGTTCCTGCTTGATCTAATACTGAGGCCTGAATTTGATTCTCATATGGCTGACCTCGTATCAGTACAGAGATAGAACCACCTTCTTGTGAGATCATTTCTGTTGTGTACTGTTCGTCTGGTGCAATAGTGGCTTGTTTTATGATCAGATTGTTTGTAAGAAAGTCTTTTGCCAAGACGCTGGAGTTAACTCCCAAAACTACGGAACCTGCTACTAATACACCTACGCCTATTAGCAGCAGTACGTAACTACGTTTTAGAGCTACCATGTTTGCTGAGCATTAGGGTGCTAACATTAATGATTCAGAAGAAAATTTTTGATAAAATGGTAAAAATTAACATTGGATAAGAATTAGCACAACTTTACAGATTTTTATTAAATTGTATTCTACGATCTCAGAATTATGAGCAGTAACGGTCATCTGGTAATTCATTGGCATTATAGTATTCTTTTTGTCAAACTGTTCAAATTGGGAGACAACAGCAAAATAAGAACCGAGTAGAAAAGTGACATGATGTCAAACTAAATTAACGAAGCCCTGCCTGCCGCCTTTTTCTGTGAATAAAAATTCCAGCTATAATGGCAGCCGGTATTATGCCTAGCAAATAGTATGGCTCAATAGTCTGTACAGCTGATGCCTTGCTGCCCTCAAACCCAGAAATCAAGACTTGACTGCTAGTCTGGGGTTCTAAATTAAACGCAACATGCCAGTTACCAAACTCATCCATGCTTA
>JBOGRG010000141.1:0-1070 GCA_050749365.1 Nitrosopumilaceae archaeon | reverse complement strand
GTAAAAAATACCTATTATCAATAGAATAGGCAAAAATCCTAAAACAAGATATTTTTTTGATGTTTCTAATTTGATTTTCATCTTGTATCAGTCTCCAATTAGGAGCTTTTTAGCTTCTTACTAGGTGGGTTCCATCTCTTAAGTAGCAATGAGCTGCTTGTAACAGAAACGGAGCTAGCAGCCATAGCCAATCCAGCAAGAGCAGGATAAAGCAATCCCAATCCTGCTATCGGAATCAATGCGGTGTTGTATACAAATGCGTAAAAAAGGTTTTGTTTTATCTTATAGACTGTTTTTTTGCTTATCTCAAGGGCTGCAACAACGTCTGTCAAATCGTCTCTGATCAGAACTACTTTTCCAGCCTCTAATGCTACATCCGTACCTGAACCTATAGCAATTCCAATATCAGCTTGAGTTAAAGCTGCAGCATCATTTATGCCATCTCCAACCATCGCTACTTTCTTTCCTTCCTGTTGCAACTTCTTTATCACATCAACTTTTTCAGATGGCATGACATTTGCAATGACTCGGTCTATTGAAAGCTCTTTTGCAACAGTTGCAGCTGTTTTTTCGTTATCGCCTGTAAGCATAACAATTTCAATTCCCATTCTTCTTAATGCATTCAAAGCTTTATTTGCACTGGCTTTTGGTGTATCAAGTAATGCAATAACACCGATTAGATCTTTATCCATTGTAACCAGTACAGCAGTTTTCCCCTCTTGTTGAAATTTCGAAATGACCTCTTGTGCTGGTTTAATGTCAATTCCTTCTTTTTCTATCAAACCTGGACTTCCTACAATTATGTTATTGCCGTTGTAAACTACATTAACGCCTTTGCCAGGAATTGCAAAAAATTCTGATGGTTCACCTAATGTTATATTCAATTCTTTTGCTTTTTGCACTATTGATTTTGCAAGTGGATGCTCAGAGTTTTTTTCAGCTGTTGCAGCAATTTCAAGCAACGTATTATTTACATTATTTGGACTATGTTCTATGGTAAGGGCTATCTGCTTGATAGTTATCAGATCTGTAACTTGTGGTTTACCTTCTGTTAGTGTGCCCGTCTTGTC
>JBOGRG010000140.1:0-9543 GCA_050749365.1 Nitrosopumilaceae archaeon | reverse complement strand
ATGTTGTCTACTGCAATAATTCCGCCTACTTTTACCATAGGCAGACACATATCAAAATAATCTATAGTGTTTTCTTTGTCTGCATCAATGAAAACAAAATCAAATAAATCATTATCATTTTTGTCATTATGATCCTTTAACATCTTAGATAAAATTGATTTGGCCTGACCTTCTCTTATTTCTATAATTTCTTTTACACCCGCCTGAGTAAAATTTTTGTTTGCTCGTTGAACTTTTGATGGATTTTCATCTATTGTGGTAATTGGTTTTCTTATTGTATCGTTTAGATTATGTTTTATTGCATCGGCAAACCAAAGTGTTGAATAACCAGTAGAAGTACCTATCTCTAGTATTTTTCTAGCTTTCATTGCTCGCAGTAATATATTAAAAAACATGCCAGTGTCAGCTGTGATTGCAAGCATCCTATCATCATGTGGAACAGTGGATTCACCAGATCTTTCTAGATTTGCTTGTTCCTCTAGCTTCGATAAAACTTTCCATATCTTGCTATCCATACAAGTAACATTTTATATTTTACAACATGAATTTTAATGAAATGGTAGAACTTTCAACGAATGACAAATTGATCCTAGTTCAATATGCCATAACCAAATATGAGACTGAAAATACCTTAATTGAGAAACTCAACAGAATACTTTCACCCAAAGATGCCAGTAGGACTATCGATACTCTAATTGGCACACAAAAAGTTCGAAGGATAGGTACTGATGTTTTACAAAATAATGTCAGTCATACTGGAGAACTTCCTAATTTGCCAGAACATCTAAAACCCATACTTGATAGTCTATAGTTGAATTTTAGTTAATTTTCTCTTCTCAAATATGCATAAATACCACTCCATAAATCGTATAGAATATGAGAATCTCACTAGTCATACCAGTAATGCTTGCTATATCAATTACAATCATGACAGCACCTGCCTTTGCCATCAGTTCTGAAGAGGCAAAAGCAACAGCACAACAACAGTTTCGTTCCATGGAAATATCCACAGATAAATCAGACTATGATCATGCATCAATTATCACATTAAGAGGATATGTCAAGTATCCAAGTCAGGACAAGCCTGTTACCATAGTAGTGAAAAACCCAATTGGCAATGTGGTAACAATTGATCAGATCCCAGTCGATTCTAATGGCCAGTTTACAACCACAATTAACACTGCAAGCAAACTAATGAAACAAGATGGTACCTATACTATTAAAGCTCAATACCAATCTGGAGTATCAGATGAGGTTCAAGTTAGTGTGGTTCCAGAGTTTGGTAGTATAGCAGCAATGATTCTTGTCATTGCCGTTGTAGCTATAATTGTGGCATCTGCAAAGACTAGATTAAACTTTATACCAAGATACTAGAGTTATTTAGTCTTTGTTTTGTTTTTAGCTAGCTTTGCTTTTTCGTTAGCCTCTTGAGCCTTCTCCTTGGCTTTCTTTGCTAATTCGCTATCTGTTGTTGCCTTTGCCTTTTTTTTATCCAAAGCTGCTTTTGCTTCTACTTTAGCCTTTTCCAAGGCAGCTTTTGCAGCTTCCTTTGCTTTTTGTAAGGCAGCTGCCTTTTCGTTTCCCTCTGTTTTATTTGTCTTTGTAGTGCCAAGTGCCTTCTCTAGAGCCTCTTTTGCTTTTGCACGTGCTTTCTCGACAGCTGCCTGTTTTTCTTCACGTTCTTTTTTCACATCGATCTCTTTAGTTTTTTTAGAAGATGTGTACTGTCCGTCTTGAGTATAGGTTTTGGCAAAGGCAGAATTTGTTAATGAAAGACTGACAATGCCAAATAACAATATAAAAATCGCAAACCCCCCTAATTGTTTCAAATTCATCGTTAGGAGTATCGACTGTTATTAATTAAAAAATATTGTGTATAAATTAGTCTAAATAGTACTCACAATCCTTAAATTAAAAATGAGAATCATGTAATAGTGAACATTGAAAAATGCAATCCAGTCTGTAGTAATGTCTTTGATTTTACTTCTTGTATTACCTATTGTCAACTTTACCGAGGCAGCAAGCTGGGAAAGATACAATGTCAGCATTACAAAAGACGTCTGGGAGGCGCAAGTAGACCAGCAGGTTCAGATTGTAGCTGATCTAAAAAACAATCAAAACAGAGAACAGCCATTTGCATATTTGGTGCAAATACAAAATGAAGACGGGGTTACAATTTCTCTATCGTGGATTACTGGTTCGCTTGCAGCAGGACAATCCATGAGTCCCTCTCAGTCATGGACCCCTACTGAGCCAGGCACATACAACGCTCAAATCTTTGTGTGGGAAAGCGTAGATAATCCTGATGCACTTTCTGCACCACTAGAAATTAAGATCAATGTAGAAACTAGAAGCACCTAGATTGTAACCTATTATCAGTCGTATAGATATACTTATATCTAGTTATCTGTATATATAGTTGGGCATGAATACAGAAATCATGGAAAAGCCTATTGGTGAAAGAGTCATTAATGCAATTGAATCAACTACAACCAACTTTTTTGGACCACATGCATGGAGTACCATTTTAGCACATATCAAGATCAGCTACAGAATTGACTTGAAAAACTACAAGACAGTCATAAACCAGCCTGAAGTATTAGAAGATGTATTTTGTGAACTGCTAGATAGTAGTGCCAAATTCTTTTTTGAAGAAATAAACGAGAAATTGATGAAGGTATTTACAGTAGAAAAGCCAGAAGAGTTTGCATATTCAAGATATGGGGATTTTGCCAAACTTATAAATCGAATTAAAAACATGCGACTTATTGGCGGCAGATTTATCGGTTGAATCAGCTGAAATAGGCAGTCTATCTCATGTAGTATTACACATAGAAAACAGATGGTTCTAGGAGGTTTCTTCTAGGAAGCGATCCATGTTTTTGCGAATAAGTGGTATTATTTTTTTGGTTATAATTTCATGAACGTTTTCTGTATTTGGGTCAAACGACAGTATCAGGACGTGGGAAAGACGTCTATTTTCGTCTGCGATTGGGATGGTTGCTCTGATGAGTTTGTCGTAGTGTGAGGTAGCATATTTGATCCTGCCCAAAAGATACTCCCATCGTAGTCTTGTAGCTTGACGTGTGGCAGCAGTAACTGCATACTCGGCTCTTGCGTCAGCATTTAGCAATGGCTTTAAGCCTTTTCGTTCATAGGTAGCTTCTAATTTTCCATCTTGATCTGCAATCCCTGTGAATCTAATCGATGGATTGAGTGCTACTACCGCATTACAAAATTCCTGAAAATATTTGTTCATGTGATGATATTATAAGCATTGGTAATATGTTATTCCTTTTATTATATTTTGAAATTGATGCTTTTGTTTATTCAAACGCTTTTTTTAGCTCATCAAATGTCTCCTGAGATATTTCCCCTTTTACAAGCTTGTCCTTGAGAATGTCAAGTGCCTTTTGATTGCTTCCTAGCTTTGGTATCTCTGGAAGATCTTTTTTTGGTTTGGCTTTTAGTATTACACCATAAATTAATGCCCCAACACCACCTGCGCCTATAAACATAAAACCAAATTGCATGGCTTTGGTCAGCTTGCATTTTTGTTCAATATCTGGTGCAAGATTCCCTTCTAAATTATTCAATAAAGATTGGCAATCAGATATGATGTTTTGTGTTAAGATATATCCAGAGACGGCAACTATTAAAAGAATAATTCCTGCGATTAGAAAACTAATTTTCATTATATTCCATTATTAAAAAACTGGTTTATGATAAGCATTTATGATTCAAAGAGTGATTTTCCGGTTCGACAAGATGTTGTAT
Organism: Nitrosopumilaceae archaeon; assembly: GCA_050749365.1. Classification (GTDB taxonomy): domain Archaea; phylum Thermoproteota; class Nitrososphaeria; order Nitrososphaerales; family Nitrosopumilaceae; genus JBBDNF01. Next base: position 5,766 of record JBOGRG010000140.1, on the reverse strand, counting down.
TTATCTCATAAAATCATCATCTGATATTTTTCATCTCCTAAAATGATGTCTCATAAAGAACCATTTTGTATGATCGCGTTTATAAATACAAGTACTATGATTATAACAGATAAGATGTTGAGCCTTTCAACTGTCTTAAAAAATCTAAATTATTTTCAGATTAACACTAATGTTGAAAAAATTGTCCGTGATTCAACTAAAAATGTACTTGGCGATCAATTTGGGCATGTTATCGCAAGAGAACTAATATCGACAATGTCATCAGAGGAAAGATTATCGGAAGATGAATTTTTATCAGATCCAGATCTAGTCAGAATGGCCTTACGTAGATTAATGGGGGAACCTGGAAAGAACGCTATTCTTCAATCAGTTAAAGAAGAAATGCTAAAGGAGGTTCTCTCTGATCTTACGGTTAATCAGGTTCAAAAAATAATTCATGAGATAGAAGTAATCAAGTTTATCCATCAGATTGGAGCACGTGAGCATATTGTATTTCTATACAAGAATCAAAGTTCTAAGGATAGAATGTTGTCAGAATTTTTTGATCCGGTCCTAAGTGGTAAAACTCCAAAAGGACTTTTATCATACAAACCAACTCAGCTCAAGTTCGTCAACAACCTGTTGTATGATGACTCTTCCATGCGGATAAAGATGTAGTAATGAAGAGATTATCCAGATGGGTATCAAGATTACATTCATCAAATAAATCCAATATGCCCACTAGAATTGCAGATGAGGATGTTACGTGGTGGATTAAAAATGGTTTTGCTGATGAACACCTAAAACTTGAAAAAAAATTAGGAAAACGTTTGGATGACAATATGCTAATCCTATGTGCATATAATATTTCAAATATGAATGACAAACAAATAGCAACCGTAATTGAACCTCATGGTTTAGTTATTCTTGATGATCCGCTGTCACTGTATAAAAGAGACATGAATTAGCATGCAGCAGATAATCAAACCCCCTGATTTGAGGAACAAGATTCTTGACATATTGAATGAGAATCAATTAACTTTGCCTTGTTATTCCAAGATACTTGATTACACCATTGAACAATTTCAGGCTCGTGGATTGGGTAGTGACTATTATGGATATCACAATATTGATCATGAATTAGAAGTGACGTATGTGACATTAATTGCGGCACAATGGCAGAGCTTTCTAAATTATATGATAAAGGAAGATATCAAATACCTCTTTGTTGCTGCACTTTTCCATGATTTTGATCCAGAAAAGAGTTTTGATAAACCGCATGAAGAGGCGGTGATAAAATTCGTTAAGACGGATGAGAAGCTCTTGGCGCTATTGAAAGAAGCAGACATCGATGTAAATATAGTTGCATCATTGATCCTTAGGACTGCTTATCCTTGGAGTGGAGAATTAAAACAAAAAGCTGAGAAGCAAATTCATGGCTGCTTTTTATTGTCAGATATCACAAAGGATGATCCAGCTAAAAGAGAACATTATGCAAAGCTTGGGTGGTTTCTTTCTGTCGCTGATAGGATCAGTGGCTACGCCCTTGGTGACTTTACAAAAGCGTTGGAAATGGCAAAAAAGAACGCTCATGCTTTAGGATGGCATCCTTCTTTGATAGCAAGGCGTTCTGTCTCATATTTTGAAGATCTTTTGAATAACGAGTCTCAAATGTGTGAGCTAGTCTTATCTTCACTTTCAAAGCAGATGAGAAAATTATTTATGGATAACGTTTTATCGTTTATGAGATTAAGAGAAAAAGAGATACAGATCCAAGCTTCGTTGGTATATGACAACGTAAAACTAATTCCTTTAATAGAATCAATGAAGACACGACAAAATAGCGATTTCATAAACGCGTTGTTTCATATATATGAAGAATTGCCAACCCCTTTACAGTTCAAAAGAGAACCTTTTGCAGAATCGATAAATGATCCATCTACACTTCTGAATACTCTAAGAGTAGGTGACATGAACGGCCCAATAGTCGGTTTTGCTAAAGGCGGAGCCTTAGAAAACTACAAACTCAGAGCAGAAATCAATGATAAAAACTATGGAATGTTCAATACTATCTTTTTAGAACCATTAGCACTTAAAACTGGATACTGGGGACAAAAAGGAGGTCGCGAGATGCGTCTTTTGTTTACAATGCAGGCGCTCTCAATGGGGTACAAATATTTGACAAGCTTTGCGTTAAGAGAAGTAATTCAAAACAGGATCAAAAGGAATGAAGAGATTGAATTTGTAAAGCAGTTTGATCCTGAGAGATGGGATTACTATAGAATTAAACTATAATCGAATTTCAAAGTCTAGTTGCATATTTTAACTTAAATATTGTAATACAATAGTTGAGTTCCTACGTTTGTGATATATACCAATGATATTCTATATCGTGTTTGTTGAAGCATCATACAGCTACAGTCACTTCGTTTGTATTGATTTCACTCCTGCTGTTTAGTATCGTCGCTCCATCAAATGTTCTAGCTCAAACAACATCATCAAATGTCAATATGCAAGATCTTGACTCTGTATTAAAAGAAGGTATAAAGAAATACCAAGGACACCGATTTGAGGAAGCGTTATCTTACTTTGACAAGGTTTTAGAATTAAGGTCAGACCATGCACTTGCACTCAATTATCGTGGCTTGACATTGATGAATCTACAAAAATACCAAGATGCAGCAAACCACTACGAGAAAATACTCAAAGACGATCCTGCAAATCTTGATGCACTAAAGAATCTGGGGGTTGTCCTAAGTAACCTTGACAGACACACAAACTCAATAAAACAATTTCACAAGGTCCTGGAAATAGACTCGCAGGATGTTACTGCACTACAAGGAATGGGACTTGGGTTTGGCAATCTTGGAGAGTATGGTGATTCACTATATTATTTTGAAACTGCACAGAAGATTGATCCCAAAAACAGAATATCAAAAAATTATGTTGAATATACAGAGATAATTATTGACAAATATTATCCCAAATTCAAGACACAAACACCATGGTCACTACAAGATTCAACACTCTCATCAGGGGCAAAAATTCCAGGATGGATAAAAAATAATGCAAAGTGGTGGTCAGATGGTTCAATTTCAGAATCTGACTTTCTTTTAGGGATTCAATTTTTGATAAAAAAAGACATCATACGAGTGCCTCAATCATCTCAGCCTGAAAAAGTAACTCAGACAGTTCCAGACTGGATTAAAAACAATGCAAGATGGTGGGCAGATGGCAAAATTAATGACAGCGGTTTTCTTTTAGGGATTCAATTTCTAGTATCAAATGGAATCATTCAAGTACCAAGTTCAGAATTAGCAGTGGTGGAATATCCTCTTGTTAGTTCTACTTCGTTGAATAATCATCTTCGTGAAGTCTCAAAAAAAGTCGCAGATGAGAAAAGATACATAGAGTTTCCTAATCCAAGTTGGTTTATCAAGAAAAAATATCTCAGAGACCCTGAAAAATGGAACCTAGACCAGATTGGTTTTAACGTGATAAAGTCATTACCAGATCCGACATATACGATAGAAAACGGAACCTATGTAGTACATTACAAGGTGCATATTAACGAAATTCCATCCGGAATTCCATTTGATTACAAGAGGACGTTGGATAAATCTCTGGAATTTTGGAGTCAGCAAAACTTTTCGTACAACGGCAAACTACTTGTTTTTGATTTTACCTATACTCCAGAAAAATATGACTCTAATGTATTGGTTACATGGGTAGTTCGTGATTTTGGCGCCCTGGGCCATGCCACATTGGGTAAAGGAATAGTCGAGGTCAGCATGGGAGATTATGCATGTGATGAAGACTTTCAGCTATATGATTTGCAGACAATTGAATACATCATGAGGCATGAGATTGGTCATTCCATTGGACTAAAACACTCCTCAGACCCCAAAAACATAATGTATCCAACCGTAACGCCGTCTTATGGGTACTGTATAGTTAGCGCATCCAAACAGTAAAAAATGATAAAAATGAAATTTACTTTCTAAACTTTTCAACAACTTTTTTTATTCTTTCAAGCTCCTCTGCGGATGGCTTTTCTATGTTTTGACCAATCTTCCAGTATTTCCCTTTACTGTATGCAAGAGGTTCTTTATCTGAATTAGTCGAAGCCTCTACAACCTCACCAACAAACATGGTATGATCACCTAAAGATATTTCTTGAAATAATTTGCATTCTACATTCAAGGCGGCTTCATCTACCATTGGGGGCTTGATTTTTTGTGCCTTATAGAACTTGAATCCTAATTCTTGTAGTGCTTTGATCTTATCAACCGCTTTTCCAGAGTTGCCTCCTGCTACACTTGACATAACTGATTGATCTGCAGCGCAAAGACTTACTCCAAATTGTTTTGTATCTCTTATGTTTGCATGAGTTGCATCGTTTGGCCTTATGCAAACTGCTATTAGACCAGGACTGTAGGAAACATGATGCGTCCACTCACATGCCATCACATCAGGTCCAAATGAGCCGTCAGTTGTGATCAATCCGACGTTGGTCACAAATTGCTTTGTTCTTTCATCGCCCCATGGCAGGTCCATGTATTTACTTCCAAAAGACTGGCTATTTAAATTACAAAGTAACAATATAGCAGAAGAAAGTGAAGGTATTGAAATTAAAGGAGAGAATAAATGACTAATATTAATACAAAATGCAAAAAAGGAAGTGATTGTCTATAAGTAATGGTAAAGTTATAGCTGTAGTAAATTTTCTTGATATTAAAAGTTCGGTTAGACCACCAGAAAATGAATACTCTATCTTCAATTTTGAACAAGCATTAAAAAATTATCAAGCAATAAGTGGTAATTTTGCAATAGATATACTAGATTATACAACAAATGAATCTTTTTCTGAAATTGAAAGTGATATGGGAATACTAGAATCGTGGCGTACGGGAGTTAATTGTTTTGGTGCTAGAATATACTCTGGTGCTGTTTTATTTGCAAGTGTTTCAACAGAGTGTGTTTTAAATCATGATCTTCGATTAGAGAAGTATCGTCAAAAAGCAAACCATGAGTGGTTAGATTTAACGGTAAAGAATCTCAAAAGTGCTGATGATAATGGTCTACCAACTAAATTACTATTAGAGCCAAATGAGACTTTTTTAACTGATATTACCTTTGTAAGACGCAGAAACAAAGTAGCACATGGAGATAAAGAAGGGTATCAAAAAATTCATGTTCCTAAAAAAATTGAATTTGGAATTACTTATACAAACACTTGGGAACCAACTAGAGAACAAGCTTTGGATCAAATAGAAAAAGCTAAAAACTTTATTATTGAATGGGCAAAACAAAGTCCAGAGGTACGAGTACATTAGTTATGTCCCGAAAGGTAACAGCACCGCTTCTATTCTTGTGTCAACTAATGAAAGTAACAAAAACGATTTATTATAGCAAGTAATGAACTAGTTATAAAATAGGTAAGCAGGTTCACATAATGTTGGGGGTATCAGGGAATACACAACAAAAGATCTTCCTGCTTACCCGCTATCATATCACTTTACAACGATTAAAGGAACACGCATGATTTGTACTATTTTTGTATGCTAAACAAGCTAGCTATACTTTAATGTTAGATATTGTATCGCTTGATATGGCTGAAATAACAGCATCAGTTCAGGTAAATGCGCCGCTAGAGAAGGTCTGGAGTGTAGTATCTGACCTTGATAATGAACCCATGTTCTGGAAAGCTATGACTGGAATAAGAAACATATCGCGAGAAGGTAGCGTTGTAAGACGCGAAGTCACACTTGGCAAGGTCAATAGATG
>JBOGRG010000139.1:0-7712 GCA_050749365.1 Nitrosopumilaceae archaeon | reverse complement strand
GCAGTTAATGAGAACACTGGAGAATTTCTTGCATTTCAGGAACTCATGCATCGCAGACGAAAATATGGTGTAAAAAAGGCAGTAATGCAATATCCAATAACAGTAAACTTTTTTGACGTCATGTATGCGGACGGCAAGAGCTGTCTTGATTTACCATATAAAGAGCGCAGAAAGACACTTGAAAAAATTGTAAAAGAAGACGCGTTTGCAAAACTCATGCCGATGACTATAGTAAAAACAGACAATGAAGTTGAAGATGCACTGGAAAATGCAATCAACGCTGGTTGCGAAGGATTGATGTTAAAGCAACTTGACTCTCCTTATAGAGCAGGTGCCAGAGGCAGCAACTGGCTCAAACTCAAACGCGAGTATAGAAATGAGCTGGGAGACAGCTTGGATCTTGTTGTCATAGGGGCATTTTTTGGACGCGGCAGAAGAACAGGCAGGTATGGAGCTTTACTACTTGCAACATATGATGATCAAACCGATACTTTTCGCAGCATCTGTAAAGTTGGCACTGGTTTTACAGATGAAAATCTTGATCAGTTCTACCAGATACTTTCAGATAAAATAACTCTTAAGAAAAATCCTAGAATAAATAGCGGCCTTGAAGCTGATGTCTGGTTTGAACCTGAAGTAGTAATTGAAATAGTAGCTTCAGAAATCACGCTTAGTCCTATACATAAAACAGCGACAGATGTAATTAGAAAAGGAAGCGGGCTTGCACTTAGATTTCCTAAATTCACAGGAAAAATACGATTTGAAAAAACTCCAGAAAATGCGACAACTGATCAAGAGATAGTTTCGTTGTATAATGAGCAGAAGAGAGTAGTTCAGGAAGAAAAACAAAATTATATTTAAAATTCATAGCAAAAATACTTCTCATTAACCTCATGTTACCACTGAAAGTTTTACGTAAGGATTATTAGCCCGCACCAATATCATAAACCCTTACATGTATAGTGGGGAGTTAGAGGTACAAGCTAAAAGAAAAGCACTTGCAGTTTTGCAAGACGAGATAAATAGGATCCTCAACTCGGTAAGAGATCTTTCAGCATTGCCTTCTCTTATCATAAAAGGAGATAAATCTGAAATCAAGTCATCTCTTGAAAGAATAAACAATACAGAAGACGAGGTTGAGGCTTTACGTCGTAAGATAACAAGAGAGATTGCAGACGTAGGTGGTCTGATGATAAATCGGGAAAATCTCTTACATACAGCCTATACCATGGATGAAATTGCCGGATATATCACAGGTATAGCCTTCAAACTTTCAAACATTAAGAGTTCCACTTTAAAAAAGGCCAAACTTGACAAGGATCTTGCAGATCTAATCGAACTTTCTGTTGATGAAATTTACAAGTTAAATGAGATTGTAAGAGCGCTTAATGGCAATCCCACCGTGGCAATAGATCTTGCCCATGAAACACAGAAGATTGAGCGTAGTGTAGATGAAAAGTATCGTGAAATGACCATTAAGATCCTAGACGAGATCCCAAATACAAAAGAACTTTTACTTCTCAAAGATGTTGTAGAGAGAGTTGAGGAAATGGCTGACAAATGTCTTGAGGTTTCTGATTCTTTCATAGTGCTAGCTTTGAGTTTATAATTTGAAAGGCGAACTAATCGAAAATAGGATTGTAATCTGGAACATACAAGACTCCCGTTCTCTTTTTATGAACGGCTATTATGGCAAACCAGTAGGAATTACAAAACCAAAACCAGATGAGATAAACGTACCGCTGATTTTAGACCTTATAGAAGGATACTATCTTGTACAAAAGTCTAAGATCAAAGTATACAAAGCAAAAAAACAGCTCTCAGAAAACGACATGCTTGAGATATGTAGAAATGAGTATCACAACTTTGACAAAAAATTTCTTGTCTACAAGGATTTTAGAGACAAGGGATACATAGTTAATCCAGGAATAAAGTTTGGTTGTGATTTTGCTGTATACCAAAAGGGTCCAGGCATTGATCACGCGCCATATTTAGTACAGGTTTACAACACAAGCGATACTGTTACAGCAACTGCAGTAGTGCTGGCAGGAAGACTGGCAACTACAGTTAGAAAGCAATTCATTTTGGCAATACCGCGAGGCAGAGATAAAGTAGATTGTTTAGCTTTAGACTGGTGGCGAGCTTAGCACTTTTTTTACATGGGATGCAATTCTGTCATAGATAGCAAACAATTCTTTTGAGATGCCAAACTCGTTGTCGTTTTTCCACTTGCCATAGATTCTAACTCCACTTTTTGTTGGATCAACCCATATACAGGCATCCTTGAGGGGCTGTTGTAAAATCATGCCTGTAAGTTCGGCATCAGCATTGAGAATTTCTGCAAGTTTTCCTCCAACCCATGTTACTCCAGTTAGCTGCTTTGAACCAAAGTGGCCTTTTGTGGAAAGTTTTGTCTCGGCTACAAAGAGTCTATCGTTTTTACCCACATCGCCCTTGACAATGAAATGAGCCTGAAAACGGTCTTGTGCGCCCCATGGCAACGGATTTGGGTCTTGCATTTCTATCCCTTTTGAATTATCTGCACAACATCAATGTTGCTACTTTTTATCACAGCACATCCCTTGTTTGTAACCATGCGTGGGGTCTGGGTAAAATATCTGCTGTAATAATCCCCCTTTTCAACCTCGTCAGTGGCAATCTCCTTTGCCTCTGCCTGTATTCCAATGTGTTGTAAAAGATCACAAAATTGTTCTGGTTTAGTTTTTAGTACAATAGTCTCTCCTTCTGAGTCGTGCATGCGTGTGGGTGAATTTCTCCCTCAAATAAATATTAGTCTTACAAAAAATGAGCCTGAAAATAGAGCAATCGGAATAAATAATCGATAAACATCCGTTTTTTATCTATGCTAAAATTTCAGGACAAAGTTGTTGTTGTCACTGGTAGCGGCACTGGAATTGGCAAAGCTATTGCCACCAAGTTTGTTGAAAACGGAGCAAGTGTTGTTATTCTTGGCAGACGAAAAGAACCGCTTGAAGAAACCGCAAAGAGATTACAGCAAATAATTGACAGCATGAAAAGCAAGGCATTTGTAAGAATTTTTGCAGGAGTTGATGTAAGTGACGAGGACGGCGTATCATCTATGTTTGAAGAGCTCAAAAAGTCAGTAGGTACAGTAGATATTGTAGTAAATAATGCCGGAGTATCGGGGCCTGTAACGTGTTTTGCAAATGCTCCAATTGATGAATTCAAAAGCACTGTTGCAATCCATCTCACTGGAACTTTTTGGACTTCGGTTCAGGCTCTCAAAGCAATGAAGTCAGGTTCTAAAATCATTACCATATCAACTTTCTTTGCTGAAGAACGGCCACTTGAACAACGACCCTACAGGTTTAGGAGTCCATATACTGCATCACAAGGGGCAAAAAATAGACTTGCAGAAGCAATGTCATGGGAATTAACAGAAAAGGGAATAATATCAATAGCAACAAACCCAGGACCTGTTCATTCAGATCGAATTTACAAGACAGTATATCCGAAGGCCGCTGCGGAATTTATGCGAGTAAGTGGCTTTGAGAACCTTACCCCACAAGAGGTAGAAGGTGTCAACAATGACATCTTACCGCTAATGGGAGAGGAAGAACAGACAGTCAAAAACGGAATTAAAAATGCAGCAGCAAAGCTTGCAAAAACCAAGGGCATAACATCAGAAGCTGAGATACAAAAATTAAACAATACAATAGCTACCTTACTTTCAAAGATTCAGCAGATAGCAGAAAAAGTACAACTTAATACAAGCAAGATGATAGCTGATGAACAATTTTTGTCACAGGAACAAGTAGCGGAGACCGTACTCGCTCTTTGCGATGACAAGATATCAAGGATCCTAAATGGCAAGGTCATACCTGGAGACAGAGTCTTCTATCCTGTAAAACCACACATTTCATCTACGATACCAGAATCTACTGCAGATTTGAGCTCAAAAGTAATTGTTTTCACAATTGATTCATCAGAAGAATCAGACATTGCTAGAGTCGAATTTCTTGCACAAAATATAGAAAAGTCTGGAGGAAAAGTAGTGATTTTGTATTCAAAAAACATTGCAAAACAAGCTCAAGACAGACTATCAAAGTTCCATTCACATGCAATTGAGTTTACAAAAGAGAATGTGGGCAGAATGTTAAAAACAGCATCAGAAAAGATTGGAACCATATCAATGATCATTCACATGACTGGAAGAGTGCCTTCTTTTTCAAAAATAACCGAACTTTCAAGATCACAGTGGGACTCACTAGTAGACAAATTCATTATCACACCAGCAATCATAGGGCAGGAATGTCTTAACATCTTTGTCCCAGGCGGCGCAAAGAATCCTCCACTATTCAAAGGCAAATCAGGTACGATGGCAATAATAGGTCCTGACCTGCCTGTTGGTGCCAAAATTTCTGGTGCAGAACGTGCAAAAGTTGATGTCTTTCGTGGCGCACTAAGGCCTTTTGCAACTACCGTAAATCAGGAATTAAGCGATGTATTAAAATCGAACGTGAGAATATTTTTGGTACTTCCAGGCAGCATTGATGGAAATGAACCAAGCAACGAAAAGATCTTCAGTGCAGTAAAATACTTTGCATCAGGCAAGGCCATCTCAAGCTCCGAAGTCATCTTTTATCCTGACGAAACACGATCCTAATGAAGAAATTTTCTGAACTTAAAGTAGGCGACGAGTTTTTTTCTGAAGGAAAAATTTCCTTGCAGGATCTTGAAAACTATCTTACGTTTTCTGGCATAAAAAATGTACTTTATGAAAAAAAGGAAGAGACTTCCAAAAAAATTGTCTCTGGAAGGGCAATACTTAGCAGGATGGAAGGCGAGTTTACAAGACTAGAAGAGATGTATGGAAACTTACTGATTTTTTACGGAATGGATGGCGATCCTTCATGGAAGAGTCGGCATGCAAGATTTCTAAAACCGCTGTACACCGATGAAAAATTGCAAATGAGATTTAAGATCTCTGAAAAAACCGATCTTAACGAAGATTATGGTCTTTTGGCAATAGACTTTGAGGGTTCAAAAGAAAATGGAGATCTTGTTGTGGTATCAAAACGCAATCTATACCAGATCAAAAAGGACCCTCCATCGAATCAATAAACAGCTTGATTGCAGCAGCAATCATTACTACACTTACAATGATTCTAAGCCTTTTCTCTTCAACCTCAAGTGAGAGTCTACTACCTACTAGTCCGCCGCCAAATGCACCTACAGCAAGTAAAAGTGCCTGATAAAAATCAGGATGACCTAGAAGGGCATGTACTATCATTCCTGATGCAGAAACAAACAGCAGGATAAACTGTGATGTTGGCGCAGCTATTTTCATCGAAAGTCCTATTGCAATCACCATTAAAGGGACAAACACAATCCCTCCACCTATGCCAAATAAACTGGATATTATTCCAGCAAAGAAACTGGCTCCAGTTGCCAAGACAATTATCTGCTTTGAAAGATTGTGTGACTTTGATTCCATTTTTCTTCTTGAGAAAATGTAGATACTTGAGGCAACTAGTACAATTCCAAACAATATCTTAAACAGTGAAGAGGTGATGTCGTGTGAAATTAACGCACCAAGTACTGTTCCAGGGATTGCAAGTAACCCAAACTTCAAACCTAGAGAATATTCGATTCGCTTTTGTTTTGCATATGAAACAGATGATGCAATGGCATTACTAAAAGCTGCAAAAAGACTGTTACTTGCAGAAAGTGCTGGAGAAAACCCAAAAAACGTTAGCACTGGCACTACTACAATTCCGCCTCCAAGTCCTATCATAGAACCAAGAACGCCTGCTGTAAATCCTAATAATAATAACCAGAATTCTTCAAACAATGCAAACACAACCAAATGGCTACGGATTAATGGTTACGTCAACCTTAATGAACCTAAGAATAGTGAAAACTCTGCATTATCGCGAGATAAGCAATTGCCACTCATACCCTTGCTGATTAGTAGTAAGCACAAATCTTAGATTTTTTGATGCAAGTGGAATTGTGCTTGAGTGAGTCTCTGGTTTTTTCTCTTTAAGATGGGCCTCTAGTAAAGAACTAACCAAATCATCTACAGTGCCATATCCACCAGGTTTTACCTCACTCCAACAAGTGCACACTAGTTCGTCAATTGTTGCGCCAAGTACAGTCTTTACATCATCAAGATTTTGTAATGTAGGATCTGACTGTAGTGCCACAATAACAAGCTGTGGGGCAGATGATGTGCCTAAAATGTGAACATTCCCAAGAAACTCTTTTGTATTATCTTCCATCTCAGTTGATGTACAATGTTGTACAAGCTTTTGTTTTTCTTCACTTAGAAAACTACAGTATTTCCTTATGTCATCAGATTTTTGTAGCGTGATTGGTGACGACATGACAATTCCCTTAGATTGCAAATTATCTTTAATGTTTGAATTAGCTTCAGCATAGGTAAAATCAAGATTTAGTGCATCGTTTGAATTATCTACGTTATTAAATTGATAGAGACTTGCAATTATTGCAGCTATTACAGCGGCCGCGCCGATTCCTGCATAGATATATTTACGAGATTTCACAAGCTCTGAAGTTTTCTATTCTTTAATAAAGCAATCTGGACTTGTCATAAAAACGCTCAATCTTAATTAATAGCAGCCTACGCTTGTTGAATGTTGCGAATAATATTATGTGGGTTTGGTGTTGTTGGTCAGAATTTTGCTAAGCTGTTGCTTTCAAGATCAGAAGACCTTTACGCACTCCATGGTATAAAACCCAGAATAGTTGGAGTGTTCGATAGTAATGGTGCAGCTGCGTCATCTGCCGGTTTGGATCTAAATAGATTGCTTGAAGTGAAAAAAAAGTATGGCAGTATCAAAAAATATCACAACAAAGGAAAGGATGCAAACGGGCTTGAGATGATAAGTGGGATGGAAGCCGAGGTCTTGATAGAGACAACTCCAAGCAACTACAAAGATGCTGAACCTGGAATGTCACATATTGTAAGTGCAATGAAGCACGGCTTGCATGTTATTACGGTAAATAAAGGACCACTTGCACTTGCTTTTCCTTCCTTGATGGAACTTGCGACATACAACCAAGTGTTGCTGAAATTTAGTGGAACTGTTGGTGGCGGTACACCAATTTTGGATTATGCAAAAAACAGCCTGCGTGGCGAAAGGATTGTTTCTTTTCAGGGAATTCTAAATGGCACCACAAATTACATCCTGACTAACATGGCAGGTGGCATGACCTTCAAAGCTGCACTTGCTGATGCAAAGAAAAAGGGCTATGTCGAGGCAAATGCATCCTTGGATATAGATGGATTTGATGCAGCTGCAAAGCTTGTCATACTCGCAAACTGGATAATGGATATGAAGGTGACAATAAAGGATATTGAGCGAAAGGGCATCAGCAAGGTAACACCATCAGATATCAAAAAGGCAGCTGCTAGAAAATGTGCCGTAAAGCTAGTTGCATCATGCAATAGAGAGCTTGTTGTTTCACCAAAAGAGATACCCCTTGATGACCCGTTGTGTGTGAATGGTACGCTAAACGCCATCACTTTCAATTCCGAACACTCTGGTCAACAGACGATAATTGGTCGTGGAGCAGGTGGCATGGAAACTGCTAGCTCCATACTACGCGATCTCTTGGACATAAAGCAGGATATGGCTAGACGTTGAAATCCAATCCATTATCAAAAAGTGAAACTGCAAAAACATTGGAACAAATTTCTGCAC
>JBOGRG010000138.1:0-10272 GCA_050749365.1 Nitrosopumilaceae archaeon | reverse complement strand
AATAAAACTAACAATTAATCTCGTACAATAATAAGGGACCTGTATGAATATCGAGAACATTGTCATTTTCTCAAGGTAAAAGTTGGATCTGGTATCTTATTCCTGCAAACATAACAGCAGAAGGGTTACATACGGTTATCCCGTTGTACGTAATTTTTCTTGGTGGCGGTATTAGTGAGGTTGCTGTTATAGTTGCACTTCATTTTGGTTCATCAGCCTTTGGTTCTATATTCTGGGGTAAAATAATAGATAGATTTCATGTAAGGCGAGCTATTCTTGTTGTATCTCTTTTTGTGACCCTGCTTTGTTGTATATGGCTGTATTTTACAGAAAACCTTAGCATACTGTTTGTAATCTCTCCAATAATTGGGTTCTTTATAGTAGGAAAGAATCCGGTAACGCAGTTACTCGTTATGGAATCTGCCCCGAAAAATCAGTGGAGCTGGTTGTTTGCAAGAACTTCAATAATTGCAACATTTGGGATGTTTGGTGCATTACTAATAGGAACTACTTGGAGTTTGTATTTTGATTTAAGCCCATATTTTTTGATCTGCGGAATATCAAGCGGCATAGCTATAGCATTTAGCATGACCATAAAAGGGTCCTATTTCCATCTTGAGCGAAGTAGTATAGCACATTCAATACACGGTTTACGTTACAGTATTAGCCACTTTAATTTTGTATTTCCCAGAATTCCTGAACTATATGACTATAAGCACATAATTACAATATTCAAGGGAAGGGTCTCACACGAAATAGGGATTTTGTTTCTGACCACCTTTCTTTTCTATTTTGGAAGTAACATGTATTTTACTGCCTATACACCACTTCTGAAGGCTTTCAATTTTTCAGACTCGTCTGTCTTTTTGATTTACATGATACAAACTGCTACTATGATTGCAATTTTCTTTGTGGCTTCTAGATTGATATCAAAGATAGGGGAGGAGCGTGCAACAATGATTGCGTATGCGCCAAGAATTGCAGCTGTACTCATAGCTGGTTTGTTTATTCCTGTTATGTTAGGAATCGGTAGTTTTGTGGTTGCAATCATCTCAGCTTGTTTAATGGTAGTAGCATTTTCTATTTACAGTACAGCAAGCTCAGTTATTTTATTCAAGAGCATTCCACAAGGTTTTGAAGGAAAGTATCTTGGAGTCAACAGCTCAGTTACAGGAATTGGTGTCTTTGGCAGTGCATTAGCAACAGGACAACTTGTAAATTTGTTTGGTTATACTGTATCGTTTCTAGTTTCTGCTGTTATTTTAGCTGCATCTTTTGTTTTGTTTAGAGAATATCTGCGTTACAAGATGTCAAATGGAATAATCTAGATGTAACGCGCAGAAGAGGACTGCCCTGCAGGCATTGATGGCAGTTTGTCGTTTACTGCTGCCTCCGCAACTGCTGCAGCTTCCTGTAGGATCTTTTCTGATTCCTCGGTAGTTGCTCCAGAGTCAATTCCAAAGTCTCCACTGTGGAAGGTATCTGTCATGAGTCCATTTAGCATCTCTGTCATGCCACTTAGCTCACGATCTGCTTCTGGCATGAACTTGACAAGTGATGATCTTAGGCTCTTCATAAGACCGATTGTTGGCATTATGGTGATTACTGTATCACCTAGGTCGTGGAATGTACTTAATCTAAGCTCGATCTGTTCAAGTGCCATCCTTGCATTTCCTAATAGCTTGGTAACCTTTCGTACTTCTGCAAGTTCTTGTGATAAAACTTTGCTAGCGGTAAAATCATGTTGTTGAGTTGCAACAACAATTCTCTTGAAAAGTTTTTCATCTCGTTGTTTTAATTTTGTAATCATGCCATCTAATTTAGAAATTTGATTCTGCAGTTTTCTTACTGCTATCTCTATTCTGGGCTTTAGTGGGCCTTTTGGTTTTATAGCATCATTCAGGCGTTCCCCAACACTTGGTGTAGGAGACTTTGTCCATTTCTTATCAAAACCAGGCATGACAATGAGTAAATAAATTTATTATTAATTCAAGGTGTGAAATGAGGTTCACTGCGCGCTAAATTTAGCTAACAACCTCTCATGCAGTTCCTTCTCATATTGTAGTCTAAATGAAGATCTTTTAACCAGATTTAGACATACAAAATTAAATTTGTAATAGATAACCTAAATTGGATACATCCTCCCATATCCACCAAGCAGAGATTAGTGCGCCAGTTGCATGCTGAGGTTTCTCTGTGGATGGATTTTCTTTATGTGAACTTCGAGCGCAGTATTTGACTGCTGTGGTTCACAGCAAAGTGGACATTTTTCCATTTTGTTTGATGCCTGTGAATCAAAAAAATTGTATTTAAGTTTTTGCTTTAGACAATTTTTAGAAAGAATTTAGAAATTAAAATTATTCTTGGTGTGATCTTACAAGAATTTCCATCCAAACAAAATTGTTGATCATCAACTCTTTTTTAATTATTCAAATTTCATGATAAGAGAAATTTTTTGTAAATACAAAACATGTTTGTAAGCTGTCTCATGTGGCAAAAATAGTAAAAATGAAAAATAAAAAGCGAATTTGATTCTAGATAGTGTACAGATAAGAAGCATAAATATTTGTAATACTTATAATACAACAGCATTAATATTATAAGTATTATATTATAAATACCAAATTTTATTTAAAATTTAAAAAAATACTAATAGTTAAATCTTTTTATTGGTGGACAACCGAAACTTTTATTAGATATTATTATGACACGCGAAAATTTCAACACTGGTGGACGCTGTCCACGTTGTGGAAAAGGCCCTATGGTAACTGATAACACCACAGGTGAAATGTTTTGTGGAAATTGTGGCTTTGTCCTTACCGAAAGAGTTGAAGAATCAGGTCCAGAATGGCGTTCCTTCTCCAAAGAAGAACATGAAGACAGGAGCAGAACAGGAACTCCTACTTCGCTTGCAATGCATGACATGGGACTAGCAACCATAATTGGTCCTGCAGACAAGGATGCATCAGGAAAACCTCTGTCAGCTTCCATGAAAAGCACCATAGAACGTCTTAGAACTTGGGATAGTAGAAGTCAAGTTCATGAACCAGTAGACCGAAACTTTAGACAGGCCTTCAGTGAGCTTGACAGACTAAAAGACAAGCTGGCACTTTCTGATGCCGTAATAGAAAAAACTGCTTACATATACAGAAAGGCATTAGACAAGGGTCTTGTTAGAGGCAGATCAATTCCAGGACTTGTTGCTGCAGCGCTCTATGCGGCATGTAGAGATACTGAAACACCAAGAACTTTAACTGATGTTGCAAATGGAATCAACATCAAAAGAAAAGATGTAGCAAGATGCTACAGGCTGCTTCTCAGAGAACTTGATTTGAAGATGCCAGTAGTGGATCCAATAAAATGTGTAGCGAGGATAGCAAGTAAGGCTGGACTAAGTGAAAAGACAAAACGAAAAGCTTTGCTAATCCTCAAGGATGCTGCGGAAATTGAAATTTCTGCAGGTAAAGATCCTATGGGACTTGCTGCAGCTGCGTTGTATCTTTCCTGTGTAATGAATGGTGAAAACAAAACACAGAAGGATGTTGCACAGGCAGCTGGAGTAACCGAAGTTACTATAAGAAATAGGTATAAAGGGCTCAAAGAATCCCTTAAACTATAATTTTTTTTAAAATTTTTAAAATACATCAAGTTGCAATTATTGGTTTAGATGAAGAAGAAGGCAATCTATATCGTAGTGGCTGCAGTTGCTATCATCATAATAATAGGTCTTACAATAGAATCAAGACCTGAAAAAACGTCTGTCTATCATGTAACGCTGGCAGATCCTAAACTTTACACTAATGAAATTTTCACTGATACTTTTGATATTCAAAAAGGAACTTATCAGTTTAGGTTTGTACCAAGTGGTGATAGTCCTCAAATGCTTTCTATCGCACTAAAAGGCGCAACTTTCTCGTTTGCAGAGGATTTTCATCTTCAGGGAACTCCGCACGATACTGGGATCTCTACTTACTACACTTGGGATTATGATGGCGTAAAAGAGATTCAAGTTCCAGAAGACCAGCAGCTTGAGATTGTGATAAATCCGCATGGCAACCTACTTGGCAGTGTCTCCGTCGATTTGATTAAAATATGATTGGCGTGGCCCCCCGTCAGAAGGGTAGAGATTACCTCTTTGGATCGGCGCCCAATACGCCGAGTTTCATATATTCATTCTGCGGGACCACGCAATTCAAGCAGTAGATTTTGCATCCATCTGCATGTTTTAATGTATGACTTCGAACTATTTATGAGTTCATGTAGATTTTTTCACATATCGTTTTACTTTTAAGAAATTTTTTCAACTATAAGATCCATATGCATGAAATGGTGAACCTGATCGGTCGGTTTTTTACAAAAGATACGCGATGGTTCAGTTAAAGGTTCCAATCGGCAATTTCTTTTGTGCTATAATCTTGTCTACAATGTTTTGCAGTATTCTCGAGTCGACCCATTTATTAATACATAAAATACTCAATAAAATCAAATGGCTTTAGGAGAACAGAGTAAGCATAACAGGCTCTCTCTCTTTGCAAGACATGCCTTTAAGTATTATTTAGTTGGCGCAAGCGGCGTTATTGTAAATCTGGGAATTCTTTTTACGCTGACTGAATTTGCAGGCTTGTGGTACCTTCTTTCGTCTTCTATTGCAATCTATACATCTATTACAACAAACTTCATTCTAAATAAAATCTGGACATTTAAGGATACAGAGATGAGACAAAGAACCGTACTTATGTATGTAAAGTTTATTGGAGTAAGCCTTGCCGGCATGGGAATCCAGCTTGGGTTCAACTATCTATTTGTTGACAAACTGCACTTGTACTATCTTTTGGCAGCGTTAATATCAATTGGAATCGCATCTTCGGTGAATTTTGTAGTAAATCGCCACTGGACCTTTGGCATAAAGCTCTAAAATTAATATCCCATGTCTGAAATCATATTATGAATCCGAAGAAAAAGAAAAAACTCGAAATAATTATTCTCTTTTCTGTAATTTGGTTTGTAATTACCTTGCCCTTACCATTTATCATAACAAATCCTGATGCAACACAAAGCCAACTGTTCATAATTTTGCAAATTACGATCATGGTTTCAATTCCATTTGTTATCCTTGCAGTTGCATGGACTCTAAAACCAGAGCTTGCCACATAAAAATAATAAGACTTCGAACCTCTTTGTTAGTAGAATTGTTTATGGTTTGATTTCATATATGTACACTAATGATGGTGCAAGTGGCAAGGGATTGCTAATGGATTTCCAAACAAAAGTCTCTACATTATAGATACCTGACTCAACTGGAATCCAAGACTGAGAAACGCTCATCTTTTGGTTTATGGTCAGAGATCCTTTAAACCATGAAAGCAAGACAACTGTATCAGTAGAATCTTTTATCTGTACTAGATAGACAAAAGGTTGTTCATAGCTTTGGTTATTTTGAATTTCTGAAACTATTTGCAGTTGCTGTCCTGCCGTTGGTTCTTGTATTGGCATTCCTGATCTGTCCGCAATGACTGGATTTGTGTGCGCAACTTTTTCAAGAACATCGGTTTGAGAGAGTAATACGGATTTTGCCTCAATGTTCAGCTCGTCGTTTATGCTGTAAGGTGAAGGAAGTGTACTGTCCTCATATTTTGCATATATAAAATCATCAGGAATGGCGTGTAGTCTGTTGCCACTAGATACGTCTGATACGGTAAAAGATATCATAGCTTCAAAGACTCCTGAATTCTCCTCTGTCTCTGTTGCCTTGACTGTGATTCCTGCACTGTCAGAATCTGACGACGTCTTTACTGAAATAGTGTCAGTGGCCTCTGGGTTTATGTTCATGTCAGGGTCTATGATCTGGATTTTTGCACCTTCGTCTAGAAGGTATGACGATTTGTCAAAATTGATCTCGCCTTGGTTCCAGCGTATTTGTGCTGTCTGTGTAAGAACCACGCCGTCTGCAAACTCAAATGATATTGTAAGACCATCGTTTCTATCTGCCTCTAAAAGACCGTTTGTCGGGCCAGTGCCGCTTGTTCTTGGGTTTGTATCTATTTCCCCATCGCCGTTGGCATCATGTGAAAATCCTGTAAGGACTATTTCGCCTACAAAAATTCCGCTGCTTGGTTCTGTCTCCACCAATCTGTATGGCTCAAGGTTGTGACCCTTTGTTGATATTTTTATAAAATGACCTTCCTGAGCACCAATAGAATCTATTCCGTATCTGTTTTCATTCCAGCTAGGTGCAATTATTGTAATGCGAACCTTGTCTGTCCAAGTATATACTTGCTTATCTGTCGAAATTGGCGCATATGGATTGAAATAATCAGGAATTTGTTCTGCATATGCAACTGAAGAGAGCGACAAGAGCGCAAAAAGTATACCTGACAGCATTTGATTTTTGTACATGACCTTATTCAACGGTAAATAGAGTTGCTTTCTTTGGATTGTATTGTATTATTCCAAAATGTGGATTTGGCGAACCCACACCATAATAACCGCTTGGTCCACCAAGGCCGAACCTGATTAAATAGTTGCATGATGGTTCGATCTCAATTTCCCTCTTACTGAGTACGAATCTTAATGTTTTTTCTTGTGTAACTTTTAGTGACGAGAAGATATCTTTGATCTCCTTGTTTTGTATTATTGCTGCTTCAGTGTGTTGGTGACCACATAAAATTATACAATTATGAAAATGGTTTGTTGCCTCACCAAACGCAGAAGAAGCTGTATAGTGATATCCATAATAGCTAAAGTATTCAAAATCCTCTTCTGACAATCTTTGCCAAGAACGCTGATACAACCACGCCTCATCATATGCATTCTTTGGGGTGATTTTTTTGGGATCAAGGGGTCCTCCATGCACACAAAAAAGATTGTTTTTTGGATCAACAAACTCTTGCTGACCAAAGGTGCCGTCGTTGTTTTTTGAGAAAAATGCAAGATCCTCCTCTGTAAGCTTGCTGTGAGCTGCCCAGCTTTGAAGTGTAGAACCGCTTACCGGCCTTTTGTACAAGAATGCCTCATCGTGATTTCCCATGACAGACATGACTGGATGGCTTTTTTCAAGTGACTTTATCTTGCTGAGAACCTCTTTTGGATGATTACCCCTTTCTAGAACATCGCCTAGATTTATTATTCTTGAAAAGCTGCCGTATTTTGTGGTAAACTCTTTACTTGAAGCTACTTCTAGGATTGTATTTAACGCATCAATGTCTGCATGTATGTCGGAAAAAACTAGATCCAATTACATTGATGATTACGTAGCAGCTTAATTTCTAACTTTTTGTTTTAGCTTGGAAATAACGACTGCAGGTGCAACAAAATACATTCCCATATTCAATAGTATGATACCGATTCCATAGCCTATCATCTCAGCCTCTGAATCAATGTCAACATGATTTAGAATTGAAAGTGTGGAAATCAATGGTATGATGGTTAACTTTACTGCCTCTTTGAAAAGTGGGTTTTGCCTTTCCCAGTCTGCTATTGTGGGGCTAAAAGAATAGTATGCCGAATTGAATGTAGTCATAAAAGCAGACCCTGAGGATGTCTTTAGAAGTGTGTTGTCTCGGAATTCTCTGAGAAGCTGGACCTGTGGTGCAAGCTCGGATCCAAATGCTGCCGTAGCTATAAGGCATCCGCTCTTTGGCGGTGTGGCTGTAGTCTCGATTTTTTCTTCTTTTGCCTTTTCTAATCCTTCTTCAATCATCTCTTTTTGTTCTGGAGCCTGACCGCCAATTTGGTGTGGAAGCTTTCCTATCAAGGCTTTAGCTTGCCGTACCTCTTCTAGATTGTATCCAAGATCCTTTAGTCTCTTTTCAAATTCTGCTTCGCTGATCAAGCCTTCTTTGTATTGTCGTATCACAACATCATCAGGCTCTTCTATAATTGGTTCTGGAATTTGTTCAGCCTTGGTTACTGTAAATGTCAGAGTCTTGACAATATCGTATTGCCCAGTTATTGTTCCCCATGCAAACTTTACTTCATAATCTCCTGGAGGGTGATTTTTTGAGCTGCAAATATCGGAATAGCTTTGTTGTATCTTGTCATTTACTTTGACATCACAGACGCTGCGGGGTAATCCGTCAAGTACAAATGCTTTTGGATTGTTCAAGCTGAAAAGTGTGAATGTGATTGCCTTGTCTGCAAAGTTGCCTCTCTGTGCGTCTTGGTATGTGTAAATTGGAAAACATGGTTCTCCATCGCAGACACCTGGCACGTTGGCTCCAATTGCTGATGCAAACGGGAGATAGACATAGAAATCTGGATACGGGTATGGTTCATCGGATACATCTGGGAAGTTTGAGACTTGGATTGTGATTTCTGTTCCAAGTGGGCCAGACGTTGGTGTCATTGTGATTTCAGGAACTCGAAGATGGCTAGAGTCGTATGCTGCCCAGACTTGGCTTGAGATTGGTATAATTAGTAAAAGTGTGAATAGTGCAAAAGCCAGTAGCTTTCTCAAATCAGATGTGATCTTTGGTGTTTAACTAATAAGAATTACGATTGATGACTCTGTTCAATCTTAGGGTGTTTTCTTGATACTTCCATGCTCTCTAACAAAGTTGTAATGAATCCTAAAGGCATCAATTGTTTTCTGAGCTGAATCTTTGTTATCCATTCCAATACATACAATATACATACAATTTCTGTACATTCTATTGACATACTATTTTCAGGCATACTAATGGCATACTAGTCTTAAGCTCAAAACTTAAGAATGAGCCACAACTCGATGACATTTGTTGGGCAATTTTACAGTAATAGGTGGTAAAGCATCCGAAGACCTTGCAAAAAAGATAGCAGCAAAGCTAAAAGCAAAATACCTCAAATCCGAGCTAAGAATTTTTCCAGATGGAGAAAGCAAGATTACTATTAACGGCAAGCCAAAAAATGGAAAGATCGTGGTGGTACAGTCTACCTACCCACCAGTTGACACCAACCTAATACATGCACTCTCCCTTGTCTCAAAGGCAAGAAAATACTCCTCACAAGTTTATGCAGTAGTACCATATCTTGGATATGCAAGGCAAGACAAGGAGTTCCTTCCAGGCGAGGTAATAACAATGTCACTTGTTGCAAATATGTTCAAGGCTGCAGGGGCAACCAAGGTTGTTGTAGTTGACATTCACAGCAAAATGGCATTAAACCATTTTAAAATTCCTGCAAAAAATGTTAGTGCAATATCTGAGCTTGTAAAATACTTTAAAAAATTAAATTTAAGGGATCCACTTGTTGTCTCTCCAGATCTTGGTGGAATTGCAAGGGCAAGAGACTTTGCAAGGCTTTTTGGTACAAAATTTATTGCATTAAAAAAGTACAGGGACAGAAGGACAGGCAATGTAGTGATCAAGTCTGCAAACCAAAAGCAGGTAAAAGGAAGGGATATGATCCTTATAGATGACATCATAAGCACGGGCGAAAGTATAGTAAAAGCTACAGAGTTTCTAAAAAAACAAAAATGTAGAAATATCTACGCCACATGCACCCATGCCTTACTAATAGGAGACGCAGAAAAAAGGATCAGAAAAACGGGAGTATCAAAGATAGTCAGTACCAATACCATCCCAAACAAGACAAGTGTAGTTGATGTCTCACCTGTAATAGTCAAGGCAATTGTCTAATGCATAGCTTCTTTGTAGTGTCAGGCGAGCACGTTGAGCTTGCAAAAGATGAGGTTGTAGCAATATCAAAAAGCTATGACAAGAACGCCTCATTCAAGTCAGATTCTAGGCTTGTAATAACAAACTCCAAGGTTCCGTGGAGTAAAATAGCTCAAAGAGCAACCTTTGTGAGAACCGCAGGCAAGATAGTAGATACATTTTCTGAGCTGTTTTCAGAGCTTGACTTGTCCCTTTTACATAAATCAGATACGTTTGCCTGTAGGGCAATCAACCTCTCCTCAAAGAAATTGGATCTTACACATATGGAAAAGTTAGCGGGTGCTCTAATCAGACAGACTTCAGGCGCAGCAGTATCTCTCAGCAAGCCGTTAGTTACAGTATATCTTATCTTTACAGATTCACAAAACTACCTTGGCTATTCAACCAAGCTTGAGAAACAAGAAAGACCAAAAAAGGCATTCAAATCATCGTCTGAGTTGCCCTGGAAGCTTGGAAGGTTGATGGTAAATCTTGCACGACTAGACAAAAACAAAGTTCTATGTGATCCTTTTTGTGGAACAGGCACCATACTTTTGGAGGCAGAGTTCATGGGAATCAAGTCTATAGGAATTGATTATGACAAAAGAATGTGTGATGGAGCAAGAAAGAATCTGGTTGC
>JBOGRG010000137.1:0-8178 GCA_050749365.1 Nitrosopumilaceae archaeon | reverse complement strand
TCTCTGTTCATCTACCATATTTACAAATTTGTCATAGGTCAGATCTTCGTGTAATTTGCTCAGAGCCTGTGGTAATGGTTCATCAACTACTCTCTCATAAAACAGTGGTCCCGCAAGATAGTACATGCCAATAGCCGCTGTACCAGCAATTACTGCAATTGCCATACCCTTTAACACACACAGATTTCGAAAATGCTACTATTAAGGATTGAAGAAAATTGAAATATCTAACTGAGATAATCATTTTTGAATTGCTTCCAAGACTTGATTCCATAAAGCCTGCAAGGCTCAAGCTTGGTCTTACACAACAAAAGCTTGCTTCCCTTACTGGAGTGAGTACATCCATGATAAATCAAATAGAATCAGGAAGGTGTCAGCCAAGCTATGCTACTGCAAAAAAAATCTTTGAGATCCTAGGATCACTTGAGGGCCAGTCTTCAATGAAAGCTGGCGATATATGCAGCAAGAGCATTACAAAATTAAAGACAACTGATTCTCTTCATGATGCAATAAAGAGGATGCAGGAGCATTCAATCAGTCAGATTCCAGTTTTTGATGGCACTGACGTTGTAGGTCTGATAAGTGAAGATGGCATTGTGAAACATATGATTGATAGTGACGAAACCCAGCGCAAAAAGATCAGGCTCTCTGAAGTCATGGAACCACGACCGCCAATAGTTGATTACGACATTCCAGTGAAAACCTTGGTTCCTCTAGTGAGGTATTCAAAGTGCATCCTAGTATCAAAGCACAGTAAGATAGTTGGAATAATCACTGCATCAGACACTCTAAAGATGATGGAATAGCAGTTAGAATTTCAGTTATTTTGGATGAGAGCACAGCTCAGCTAACACCCCATGCAATGATTTGGGGTGAATGAATGTAACCTTTGTACCTCCAGAGCCAGGTCTTATTTCTCCAAGAAATCTTACTCCACACTCTTTCATGCGTTTGACTTCGCCTTCAATGCTGTCGGTTTCTAATGCGATGTGGTGTAAGCCTTCTCCTTTGGTTATAAGAAACTTTTTGATTGGACTGTCGTCTCGTGTTGCCTCCATGAGTTCTATTCTGGAATCTTTTAAATGCAAGATTGCAACTCGCACGCCTTCAGTCTCCACAGTCTCAAATTCTACTTCTTTTATGCCAAGAACCTGCTGGTATTCTTTTACTGCCTCATCCAAATTGTTAACTGCAATCGCTACATGATCTATTCTCATTTTAGAACATTTCCTTGGGATGATAAACCCCAAAGACTTCTCTAAATGTATTACTTATCTCACCAAGTGTTGCATAGCTTTTTACTGCATCTATGATGTAAGGCATTAGATTTTCGTCTTTTTCAGCTGCGCTTTCCATTTTGGAAAGAACATTTTCAACTTTTTTATTGTCACGGGTGCTTCTGAGTTCCTTTAGATTTTTAGCTTGTTTTGTTTCAATTGTGTTATCTATTTTTAGTATTTCTTGTTTTTCTTCTACTGCGTCTTCGAATTTGTTAACTCCAACTATTATTCTTTCACCACTGTCGATTTCCTGTTTTAGTCTGTAAGCGTTTTGTCTAATTTCTGACTGGAAGAACCCACGTTCTATTCCAGCAAGTGAGCCTCCCATCCTATCTATTTTCTTCAAATATTTGTTGACCTCATCCTCTATTCTGTCGCACAGATATTCCACATAATAAGCGCCTCCAAGAGGGTCTACGGTTTTTGTAATTCCACTTTCATATGCTACGATTTGTTGTGTTCGAAGCGCTATTTTGACTGCAGCTTCTGTGGGAAGTGCAAGTGCTTCGTCTTTTGAATTGGTATGAAGAGACTGGGCGCCACCAAGAACTGCTGCCATAGATTGTATTGCAACCCGTACAATATTGTTGTCTGGTTGCTGCGCCGTAAGGGACTCTCCACTAGTCTGTACGTGAAATCTTAGATAGATTGACTTTGGATCCCTTGCATGAAATCTCTCCTTTAGTATCTTTGCATATATTCTTCGTGCAACCCTAAACTTGGCAATCTCTTCAAGAAACTCGTTTGTGCAACAGAAGAAAAATGACAGTCTTGGAGCAAAATCGTCAATTTTTAGACCGCGTTCAAGACATGTTTTGATGTATTCGATTGCATTTGCGATTGTAAAGGCAACTTCTTGTACTGCATTACAACCGGCCTCTCTCATATGGTACCCTGAAATTGAAATTGGGTACCACCGTGGCACTTTTTTTGAACAATATTCTATCATATCGCCAATCAATCTCATTGATGGTCTAGGTGGATAGATGTAGGTGTTTCTTGCAATGTATTCTTTTAGAATGTCATTTTGTGTTGTACCTCTTATCGCAGTACTTGGAACTCCTTGCGATTCACCAACAGCTATGTATAATGAAAGTAAGGTGGATGCAGTTGAGTTTATTGTCATTGATGTACTTACCTTGTCAAGTGGTATTCCATTAAAGCACGCCATCATGTCTTTAAGTGATGTTATAGAGACCCCAACTTTTCCCACTTCGCCTTCTGCATGCGGATCATCTGCATCATATCCAATTTGCGTTGGAAGGTCAAATGCCATACTAAGTCCCGTCTGACCCCTCTCAAGTAAAAACTTGAATCTTTCATTTGTCTTATCTGCGGTAGCAAATCCCGTATACTGCCGCATCGTCCACAATCTGTCCCTGTACATTCCCTGATGTATGCTCCTTGTATATGGAAATTTTCCAGGCTTCTCGTCTTTGCTTCTTGGTTTTATCTTAGAATCATAGAAGCGTTTTACTGGAATGTTAGAATCTGTTCTTACTTGTTTCATTTCATCACTTTATGAGTTTTGAAATTTTGTCTGCAGCTTCAAATGGATCCAATTTCTTTGTCTGTACTTTTTGTAGATATTTTGCATATATGCTGCTAGAATCAAGCATTGTGCCAACTTTAGTTTTGATATTATTTAAAACAATGTCTCGAAGTTCGGTTTCAAGTCTTGACTTTTCTTGCAACTTTTTTATTTTCTTCTTTGACTGCATTAGTTCCATGAGTTTTTTTGTAAATTCCGCTATTCCCTTGTTTGATTTGGTCGAAGTCATCATTACTGTTGGATGTTTTTCTGACATGCCTATGTAATCTCTTACTGTGTTGAAGAGTTGGCTTGCCCCACCCAAGTCACTTTTGTTTATCAAATAAATGTCGCCTATTTCAGTCAGTCCCGCCTTTATTGTCTGGATGCTGTCACCAGTGTTTGGATTAAAGACCACAACTGTGATGTCAGTTATTTTTGCGATTTCAACCTCGGTTTGACCTGCACCAACGCTTTCAATTATGATTGGATCAAATCCTGCATATTCAAGCACCCTGATACTGTTTCTTACTGATAGTGAAATTGCACCAGTAGCTCCTCTGGATGCCATGCTTCTGATGTAAGTTCCAGAGTCTGTTGATTCTGTCATGCGTACTCTGTCTCCAAGTATTGCACCACCAGTGATGTGACTTGTTGGATCGATTGCAAGAATTGCAGCTTTGTAGCCAAGTTTTTTTAGCTCAAGTGCAGTCTTGTCTATAAGCGAACTTTTCCCAGAACCAGCTGGACCTGTTATTCCTATTGTAATTGATTTGCCAGAATCTTTGAAGATTTTTTTTATTAGTGCACGTGACGTTTTTTCATCATTTTCAATAATAGATATTGCTCTAGCTATTGCTCCCCGCTTGCCATGTTTTAATTCGTTAATAATATCCATATAGAACAATTTACGGGTCATATCCGCAATAAAATCTTCTTGTTTATGGCCTGCTGTAGATTACTCTAGCGGGCTGCTCTCCAACTGGAGAGATCTCGGTTTTTAGAAGAACCATCCCGAACTCTTTATGTTCAATTAGAAAAGTTACGGGCATCGTACTCCATCCATACTGCGGAGGAGTGGATAATGATATACGTTCCACAAAGGTTGAATCATGATATTTTTTTTGAAATGATTCACTTAGACCTATAACTTCAAGAGTGACATTAACAGTTGCGTTTGAATTGTCTAGATATGATATCTCGATTATGTTATTGTCGTCAAAATATACAGCCGAGACTGCAAAAGTATCAGAAAAAAGTTTCTCATCTACTTGATTGATGTTAAAAACTGAAAAAATCACTATTACAGCAACAGCTATGCATACAATAACCAAGTGCTTTTTGTTCATAGGGTTTGATAATTGTGGTTCAAATAAAGATTTTAAAACCCAAAAGGCAGCTTGAGTGATATGTCGCAAAAGACAGCTACTCGCAGGATAAAAATTCTTGTTGCCAAGCTTGGTCTTGACGGTCATGATCGTGGTGCACTAGTCTTGTGTAGAGCCTTTAGAGATGCAGGAATGGAGGTAATCTATTCTGGACTATTTGCCACTCCAGAAAGAATAGCCAAGATTGCAGAAGATGAAGACGTAGATGCCGTAGCGATGAGTCTCTTAAATGGTGCACACCTTACTTTATTTCCAAGAGTAGTGAAGCTGTTCAAAGAAAAAGGAATTAAAGATGTACTTGTTGTTGGAGGTGGTGTCATACCGGCAGATGACAAGGCAGAGCTTGAGCGAGCTGGAATTACTGGAAACTTTGGGCCAGGCACTCCACTTTCAACCATAATTGAACACATTAACTCTGGTGTTGCAAAGCTAAGAAGACTTTAGCTATTCTTTTGAGTCTGGCCACATCATCTGGCGCATTTTCTTTCCCACCTGCTCTATTTGGTGGGCCTCGATTTCTTTCATGTATCTATCAAATGCATTTTTGCCATTTTTTTGGTAATCACTTATCCATTCCTGATTGAATGTTCCGTCCTTTATTGCTGCAAGCATTTTTTTCATTCTTTCTTTGACATCCTTGTTCATTACCATTGGTCCTCTTGTCAGACCGCCATATCTTGCAGTCTCACTTACTCTTCTCCACATTCCATTAATTCCATATCGTTGAATCATATCAACTATAAGTTTGAGTTCATGTAGAACTTCAAAATACGCAATCTCTGGTTGATACCCTTCTTCCACTAAAACCTCGTATGCGTTTATGATCATTGATGCACACCCTCCACAAAGATCTGCCTGTTCTCCAAACCAATCAGTCTCTACTTCTTCTTGAAATGTAGTTTCAATGACACCAGCTCTTGTGCTGCCAATTCCTTTTGCTAAAGCCAAAGTTCTATCCCATGCCATTTTTGTATAATCTTGGTATACTGCAACAATAG
Organism: Nitrosopumilaceae archaeon; assembly: GCA_050749365.1. Lineage (GTDB taxonomy): Archaea > Thermoproteota > Nitrososphaeria > Nitrososphaerales > Nitrosopumilaceae > JBBDNF01. The sequence continues at coordinate 2,981 of JBOGRG010000137.1, read as the reverse complement.
AAGGTGTACCAAATCCTTCAAGGTATGTCTCTCGAACTTTAGAGCCTGGACCTTTTGGTGCAACCAATATAACATCAACATCTCCTGGCGCCTTAATCCACTCCCAGTGGATGGCTGCACCATGAGAAAATGATAGCGCGTTTCCTACGTTGAGATTTGGTTCAATCTCTTCTCTGTACACTTTTGCTTGAATCATGTCAGGTATCAATACATGCACAATGTCGGCCTTTTCACATGCTTTTGGAATTGACATTACTTCGTGTCCATCTGCTTGAGCTTTTTTCCAGCTTTCTCCGCCTTCTTTTAGGCCCACTATGACTTTCAAACCAGAGTCTTTTAGATTGTTAGCCTGTGCATTTCCTTGTATTCCATAGCCTATAACTGCAATAGTTTGATTCTTGATTGGATCTAAACTAACCTCAGAATCTTTCCAGATTTTTGCCATGGAGGCGGTTAATTTACTGCAAATATAATCATAATGAAAATAGAAATGTTGCAAGACTAGTCTTTTTGTCTTCAAACCAACCATGAGTGTGAAGCCTTTTTAAATTAACATAAGTCAACTTGACATAAAGGTCCCCATAAAACTAATCTAGAACACTTCACACGGACTAGTATGCCAAATGGAAAAAAGGAACAAGGTTGGAAAGGAGTTGAGGGACGCACGGTTATAGCTGTTATTCTGATAGCTCCCGTTTTTATCATATTTGGTGTAATTTTGGTTATGCATTGGGGTTACGTATCACAAATCTTGACATTAACGGAAGAGTTAATGGACAACTCCAACCAAACAATACAAGCGAAGCAAGAATTTCTGGAAAAAATGACTAACACGGTAGATAGAACCAATCAGAACATCTATAACATATTGATACCAGTTTTTGCTGCTTGGGTTGGTGCGGTTGTGGCATTCTACTTTGGCTCACGACAGGCTCAGGAAGCGCAGCAAGCTCAGGAAAAGGTCATCAAAGAAGTTAAAGCCGCACAGGGTCCTTCAGACAATCTTTCAAAAATTACTGTTGGAGAGTTGATCCAAAAGTATCCTGTTCTAAAAGATTTTAAAAAATTTACAATAAATGCTACAATAAATCTTGAATTTGAGAAAGCGCTAGAGGACTATGGTGAAGTACTGATTCAATTTGAGGTACCAACTACAGATGTTGTGAGAAACCAATTACCAAAATGGAATACAGCTGGTGGAGGCGAGGCATTTTACAAAAAGTATGAAGGGAATTCATTAGGTGTTCTGTATATTGGCGATGTCTATGCATTAGAAAACTACAGTGATTATAAGAATAAAACCATAGGAGAAATGATAGTTAAGACAAATGCCGAGACGGAGCTAGGTAGAGTGTTGTTAGACAAGATTGTTACTAAAAAATGGACAATAGACCCGGAAGAAGGAATGGCTAATTTTGCAGAAGTGTCCATGACAGAGACAACTAGGGAAGCAAAGGCAAAGTTAGAAGACGTGAGTGATAACGCTTATGATGCACGAGCCTTGGTACTTGAAAAAGGCGAAGTTATAGCAATGATCAGCAATCGCGATCTTCTATTAGACATTTAAAGCAGCTTTAAGACCGATAAATGACCTTTCTATATCTAGATTATCAGCTCTTTTCCACATTTCATGCATCGAACTATCGTCTCCTCCGTCTTTAGTCTTTCAAATTTTTTTGAACCACATGCTGGACAGATAGGACAGGCTCTTAGTTTTTTCATATTTTGTTACTTAATGACCATAAGAGACTATTTCTTATTTTATTAAAATCATGCCTATAGGAAATAGTGTTTATCAAATGGAAACTGTATGTTATTAATAATGGATAAAGTCGTTTCGTTTTCTTCTGACGATAAGCCAGAAGATATAGAAACATTGCTTAAAAGGGGAACAACACTTCGGCTGACTGGAAGTCCAAGACATTCAATTCTCTATTTTGACAAGATATTAAAAATTCAGCCAAACCATATAGAAGCACTGATAAACAAAGGAAATGCGTTAGGCAGGCTTGGCAAATATGAAGACGCCATTACTTGTTATAACAAAGTCTTGGAAAATGACCCTCCAAACATTCTTGCACTAATCAACAAAGGATTATCTTATCATTACCTCAGACAGTATGAAGATGCAATCTCGTGTTATGATAGAATTTTAGAAATGCATCCACAGCATGCAAATACTCTTTACCACAAAGCGTGTAGCAAGGCATTACAAAACAATCAGGCTGATGCACTTACTCTACTTCAGCAAGCAATAGCCATAGATTCAACATTTAGAGCAAAGGCTATGAATGATCTTGATTTTAAGGATCTAAGAGAAAGTGATCAATTTCAAAAAATTGTGACTGATAATCATGTTAAATCAAGTACCTAATTTTGCTTTATGATTTTTGATCTCTGACTCTTCAACTTTTTTAAATAATGGTGATACTTCACCAAGTTTGTGATTTGGTTTTACACGCAACTCTGAGATAAGATTCCATGGTTGATCAGAGACCTTTCCTTCTAAATTCAGCTGCTGCCATATCTTATCTGCTGACTCTGGCAAAAACGGGAACAAAGCTATCGCAAGGCTGTGAACTGCGTTGACTGAAAGATATATACAGTTGTTTGTACCCGTGCCTTTTTTCCAAGGTTCTTTGTGCTGAAAATACTGGTTAAAATGCGCTGAAAATTCCAAGATCTTTTTAAGCGCCTTATCAAGTTGGTTTTGTTCCATTAATTCACTTACATCAGAAGACAGGCTTTTGATCTTTGCCTCTGCTTCTTTATCAGCTGAATCAAATTCATCTGTGGAAGGAATCACGCCTCCAAGACTTTTTTGTGTGAACCCCAATGCACGATTTACAAAGTTGCCAATATTTCCAATAAGTTCGGAGCTTATCCTTGCTGCAAACTCATCCCAATCAAAATTAAGATCATCTTGGCTGTAAGGAGTAATTAATGTAAGATAAAATCTCAAGTAATCAGCAGGATAAAGA
>JBOGRG010000136.1:0-3347 GCA_050749365.1 Nitrosopumilaceae archaeon | reverse complement strand
TTTCCACTCCCTCTGAAAATATCGATAAAAAGGTTGAAATTTTCTCTAATGAAGATGAGAGATTAAAGTTCATAGGAGAGATATTAAGCAACGAGTCAAGTAGATCTATTTTGAAATTATTAGTCTCAAACAAATTGCCTGCCACATCTCGAAATCTTCCTTCTCGTAATAATTCAAGGGCATTTTGTTCTTTACTGTAGACATAGGAGCCTGATCGCAAGCCATCGACGGCATTGACTATCAAATACAGTTCAATCAATGAGTTGCCATAGGGTTCCAAAAAATCAGCTGGAACTCCTCGTGTTGAATAATAAATTATTGTAGATAACTGATCAAATGAGATTGATTCACGTGAAAATTCTCGTGGAGAACCTCGTCTGATTATCACCGATTCAATAGTCGGTGGAGCCTCATCTTTGGAATAAGGATTCAATGAAATAACATTTTTTGAGGCAAGTGGCATTTTGATTTTTGGAATCCTGCCTTGCCAGTCTCTGACTTCGTTGACCGATAATAATGAGGAATCTTATGCATCTTCTGAATTTCTGGATCATCTGTATCGTAGTTTGAAAGTGGTTCTGTTTTTAGCTTTAGTAATGGCACGTCTGGCATTTTAGCTGAAATGTTTTCAGTAAATCCTATCGGTACGAGAACAAGAGATACTTCTTTTTCAGAATTCAAATCAAGTAGAGAGTTTATCGACTCATCCACAAATCCTACAATAACTTTGGCAGGCAATTTGTGGGCAGAACTAATAGCCAGAGTATTTGCAAGTATGGTTCCACAGTCCCAAAAGGCATGCCTATATTCTCTTGTCTGATACTTTACTGTATTTCTTGTAAAGATATCTGTATAGACTAGAATTACAGGTGCATTTTCTGCATTGATGTCATTTCCACTGGCATGAACTAGTACACGACGATAATCCCCTTTTCGTAAGTGGCCTAGTTTCATTTCTTTTGGATCAAAATGATAGACCCCAGCTTCAAGACCAGGAATATCTCCACAGACAGCGTAAATTTCGATATGATAAAGAGCACCTGTACATGCTGCTGCACGAAACTCCACATCACCTAGTCGGCCAAAATTAATTGTCTTTGTCATACCGCCAGAAAAGTAAAGTATCCTTGAAAGGATATTCAGGTCAAGAACCTGTTTACTTTCATCTGGTTCTACATCGGCTGAAATTGCTTTGAGTGCTGGTACGCCGAGTGATGACTTGTCAAGCGGTAAAACGATGGCCTGAATGTCCTTGTATATTTTGTATGGATATGGTCTATTGGCAGGATCATAGAAATGAAATCTATGTAGTAGAATCCCATATGGGTGCTTGGTACCGTTGTGATAGTGCCAGGCGGCTTCGGTATCGTTGTTCTTCATCTATTCTTTTGCATTAAAAATGCCGTGCTAAAAGCATATGATGTCTATAAAATTTTGATTTGTGCTCCACCACACTTTCTACATGACTCATCAGACATCTTGCACCACCATCGAATTTTTGAACTCTCTTATCTAATTGTTCAGACTTTTTATGAGAAATTTGCACATGTTTCTTATTGTTACGTTGGTAATTCCACAAGCTTTTGCAATTTCTTGTTGCGTTCCCTTTTCCATATTCATGGTTGATGACAAGTAGATAGCCGCACCGACAAGTCCCATCGGATGTTTACCTGCACAAATTTCCATTTTTTCTGCTTTTAATAGAATGTTTAGAGCATCCCTTCTTGTTTTTTCACTCACACCTATGGATGCAGCTACTCGGGTAACAAATTCTGCAGGATCATATGGCTTGAATTTTAAATCCAAAGTCTTGATTAAAATCCTATAAGATAAAGCTAGAACTCCCTTTCTTATGTTTGCAGTACGTGCAATATCCCTTAAAGTCCTTGGCGTATTTGTTGCTCGACATGCCGCATAAAGCGATGCACAGAGCATACTTGGAATGCTTCTGCCCTGTGTCATTTTCTTAGCCACGGCCTTTCTATAGATATAGGCAGTCTCTTCAGCTACTGAATCCGGGATGGCAAGTTTTGTTTTCATGGTCTCAAGAAGAATAAACGCATGTGTAAAATTCCTATCAGATCCAGTGGATTTGCTGCGGTGATCCCAGATACGTAGACGATCAAACGTACCTTTTACGTAACCAGAAAGTGGATTACCAGAAGCGTCCTTGTTTGTATTATTGATATTTGTGTTCAAACCTCTATCATGTATAGCAAGACGCGATGCTGGTCCTGTTCTGCTTTTAGTCAAGTAATCGTTCATGTCATGTATTGCAGGTGCAACACTTGGATCCTCTGTTTTGTCAACCAGCACTTGACCACAAGTCCCACAGAGAATCTCACCTTTGGCAACATCGGTTATCAATGGTCCTCTGGTACAACGGATTTGTTTGCAGTTCTCAAACATATCATCTGTAAGATTCATCATTATTTGATATCGTCAAATTGATTTATTTGCAAATTGCTAAGATTCACCGTGTTAACCTGCAGTAGGGGCAGCTAAGTATCATTCTGATTCTATAGAATGAGAACAACTACACTGTTTAAATGACAAAGCGGTGAAGCAACACTGTGTCACAGACAATACAAACTCCAGAACAAAAGTCTCTTTGGGTTCTTGTAAGTTCGCTCAGAGATGAAACTAAAAGCACAGATCTGCAGTCGATCACTTCTTCCGTAATAGAACTAGTTAATGAGTGGCAATCAAAAGGAAATTTCATTTGGTCTGGACCATTTGATGACAATAGGACTGGAATGGCTATCTTTGAGGCTACAGAAAAGGAGGCAAGAGACTTTTATGCAAAGTATGATAAAGTGTGTTCTGGCATACTAAATTACCATCTTTACCAGTGGAGTGCAATCCCATTTCTTTCTGCACTGTAAGATTTGGTCTTGATGATTGTACCCACAGCAGATCAAGATGGAAAAAGTAATAAAACACGAACATAAATGGGCTGTTGTTTCTGACCATTGGCAATGTCAAATATGTGGAAAAACATATGCGTGAAGCAATAAAAAAGAATTATGAGCACAACATGCCAAAAAATTTTGCATTGTACAAAGAATTGTAGGGTGTCAAACTTTTTGTACCAATCCCTTACCTAGCACCAAATTGGACAAAGTTTCAAGCTCAAAATAAAAAATTTGGGGGGAGTTTTGTAGCTACTCCAATAAGCTTACTGCACATTTTTTGTAAAATTTTCTTCACAAACCTTGGTTCTCGGACTAACTGTCAGTTCAAAAACCATCGAGCCGCTACAACGTTTTCGTGTGTCATATCTTGATTTCTCAAATAATTCCATGACATATAATATCCTGCCATTCTAGTTTTTGCGTGGGTCTTGG
>JBOGRG010000135.1:0-11178 GCA_050749365.1 Nitrosopumilaceae archaeon | reverse complement strand
TGGACATTTGGGTTAGAAATGGATTGCCAGGAAGAGAGGTTTCTTTTCCACACATTTTAGGTTGTGATGTTTGCGGTACTTTAGTAGAAGGTTTTGGAAATTTCAAAAAAGGAGAAAAAGTTGTTGTGTATCCTGCCATCAAAAGCACTGTTCCTCGAACTTCGTTTACAATCATCGGTGGATTCAGTGATTACAAAGGAGGGTATGCAGAATTTATCCAAGTTCCACAAGCAAACATTGTTAGAAAACCAAGCTGGCTTTCTGATACCGAAGCCTGTGCACTTAATGTATCATATCTAACTGCTTGGAACATGTTAGAAAGATCATCTTGTAAGAAAGGCAATACAATACTAATTTGGGGAGCAAACAGTGGGGTTGGCTCTGCTGCCATACTTTTAGCCAAAGCAAAAGGAATCAAGGTAATTACTGTAGTTTCAAATCCAAAAAAGGCCGATACGGCCAAGAAACTAGGTGCGGATCTCGTCATAGACAGAAGCAGCTCAGATGTTGCATCGGAGGTTCTCAAGCATACTAGAGATGAGGGTGCAGATGCCGTAATAGACCATGTAGGCGCAAGGACTTGGCCAGTCAGTATCGAAGTTATAAAAGTAGGTGGAAAGATGCTTGCGTGTGGAACCACAACAGGTGCAGAGGCCACAATAAACATACGTGCATTATACAGCAAGGAAGCACAGATTGTCGGTGCTTATCTTGGTTCAAAATCACAACTTGTTTCACTACACAAATTTATGAAATCAAAAAAGATCAAGCCAATAATTGACAGCGTTTTTGATTTGAAAGACGTACAAGATGCACACAAAAAAATGGAATCAAGCGACCAGTTTGGTAAGATTGTTCTTAAGATCTAACTATTGAACAAAGTGTCTACAATCACAATCTACGATAAGACAAGTTTCTTGTGACCTAATGTGATTGCTCATCGAATGTTTACATTTTATGTTTTTGCAGATTCGACGCGTAATCTCTCTTTCCACTATTGCTTGAGCTATGGCATTTGCTTTTTCTTTTGAGTATTTCTTTTTGTCTATGTAATAGTGTACTACTCTATTGTAAAGGGCGTTTGGATCAAATTTTTCTCCCAACATATCAATCACAAAAAAATTAGAGGAATCTATGAAGGCATAGATTCCGATTCTTTTAGAGCAGCCTTTTTTGCAGGCTTGTAGTCTTCGTATAGTACCATGCCACTAAACAGTCCCATTATTGATCCATAAAGTACGTGCAGTACTAGTGAGCCCCACATTATCAGCTCCAAGTTTGCTCGAAGTACACTTGCTGCAACTCGTTCATGTGCTGCTACTACGGTTTGGCTTCCATCAATAAGTGTGGCATCAATGGTAGGAATCATGATAAATAGCGTTATTGGCATGAAAAATATCACATAGACTTCAAGTCCAGTGACTCCACCTGCGAAGATGCCTTTCCATACACTTGTTATGTACAATACTCTGTGCAGTGTAGAACATACACAAAATAAGGCACCTATTGTTGCAGCTGTAAGCATGTGTGCGATAAATCCAAATGCGATTGCGGGCATGTCATGCAATCCAACAGCAAGCCCGACCATCATATAGAAAGTTCCAGGTGCAGCATCAAGCTGCGAATCTATTCCAAAAAAGGTTACAAAGAGAGCAAATCCACCAACAAGCCCTGCTACTGTTCCAACTTTAGCTTTTCCGTAAATCTCCTGTTGTGAAATTCTTCTCATGTACTATAATCGACTTCAAAATATTTTAATTTATGGTACCTTGTTACAAATTAGTTATACATAAATCAGAATTAAGGAGTATATTTATTATTAAAATCTTTTTTTATGAAAAAACTATATTTCTTGATTAATGCACTACATGAGTAAAAGAATTCATTGATTAACAATAAAAATGGTTAACCCCCGATTTGAAGCCAAAAATCTACATGTTCTCGTAAACTTTGCAAATAGCTAACCAGTAATTTGTATTGCTTCCATGTCAGTGCTTTTATTGTATTGAAACTCTAGAAAACAATGAAAGCAAAGTTTACCACTTCTTGTGTTGCTTGTGGTCAGAAAATAATGCCAGGAAAGGAAATTGCCAAGGATCAGACAGGAAGATGGGTTCACAAATACTGTGCTTCAGTGTCAAGTGATCTTCCCTAGTTCTTTTCTAACATTGTAGTATATATCGGAAAGCAATCTACAGTAAACATTGGCTATCGATCCAATCCAAGTTTTATTGTGGACCTTTAGACGAAGTGAGAAAGATGTAATCAATCTTTACGACTTCTTATCGCAGGTTATGCAGCTTGCAACTGGCAGTAGCATGCTTAATTTTGGATACTGGGATACAAATACTCACAATCCTTTGCAGGCACAACATGAATTGTGCAGATTAGTTGGTAAAATGGCTGAGCTAGATTCTGTAAAATATGTGATAGACGTAGGAAGTGGATTTTCTGCACCTGCAGTTGAATGGAAGTCTGTATACAAATCACTTGAAATTGTATGCGTCAACATCAATTTTCGGCAATTGAAAAATTCAATTATGGCTGATGACATCAATCTTGTAAACTCGACTTCCACATCATTACCATTTCCAAGACAATCCGTAGACAGAATAATTGCATTAGAATCTGCACAGCATTTTAAACCTCTAAGTCATTTCATTAAAGAATCCAAACGAGTTCTAAAACAAAATGGATTGCTAGTGGTTGCAATTCCAGTTACTGTTGCTAAACCATTAATGATGTTTGCGAAGCTTGGCATTCTTTCGCTAACTTGGTCGTCAGAACATTATGCGTTAGAATATGTTATATCTATAATCAAAAGGGAAGAATTTCAGATAATGGAAATAAAAAACATTGGTGCGAACGTCTATGGGCCACTGACTGATTATTATATTAAAAACAGAAAAAATTTGAGAGAAACGATAATGAAAAAGTATCCATCTTATCTTGAAAATATTCTCTTTAGGTCTCTCATGCAGATGAAGAAAGTTTCGCAGGATAGGATCATTGATTATGTGTTAATAAAGTGCAAATTATCTAGAGAAATACAGAAAGCTTGAAAATGATATTCAAAATCTAGCCGATTTCTGTATAAGATCGGTTAGTTACCGTTTCTTTTTCTAGTTCTTGCACCTTTCTTGCCTGCCGCTACATAAGATGCATGTGATCGCTTTTTCATACTTGAATTGGAGCGTGTTGAGTCATTATAGGGAGCTAGTCGTCAATAGTTGCTTTATTAATGGAATTTTTTAAAGCTGATAAGAGGTAGGCCTAAAAAAGTCGAAGGTATTATGGATTGGTGAAAGAAATTGAGTTACTATAAACGAAAACGCTGTGAGGATTGTAACAGAATTAATTGCACGAAAGGATGCAACTGCGATTGCCATTATGAACCAAGAGGCTAAAGAAGTCAAAATTTAGCAGATTTTCTGCTTCAAAGTAGGGGATATCATTTTTACTCTCTGTCTATATCGGAGTAATTACAAAATTCATAAATTAATCCGCTGTCCAATCTTTAAGATTGATAGGAAATTTCGATATTTCCATAAATACACTAGATAATCTGCATATTTGTAAGGTTTATAGCTCCGAACCTTAAATGAAGTATCAATGCGGTATTATGATAACGGTAATTTCAGTATCAAAAAGCTACTTTTCCTGTGAGCGTAAAATGTTAAGAGCAGAACCTGCTCGGAACCACTGTATCTGGAAATTGTTGTAAGAATGTAGTAGAAGTATCTCTTCCTTAGTACCATCTTCGTGATATATGTAACACTTTACAGGTTTCCCTAGCTCAAAACTATTCAAGCCCACTATGCTTATCCTGTCAGTCTCTCTTATTTTCTCATAATCATCTGGATTCTCAAAAGTTAGGGCAAGTACTCCCTGTTTTTTCAGATTAGTTTCATGGATACGAGCAAAGCTTTTTGCAATTACGGCAGCACATCCTAGATACCTTGGAGACATGGCAGCATGTTCTCTGCTGCTTCCTTCACCATAGTTGTTGTCCCCTATTACAATCCATCTAGTTCCATTTTCTTTATACTGTCGTGCTATCTGAGGAAAAGGTTCTATGTTACCAGTAAGCATGTTTTTTCCTTTTCCTACTTCATTGTTGTAAGCATTAACTGCACCAAGAAACATGTTATCACTTATCTTGTCTATATGACCGCGGTAGAACAACCATGCGCCTGCAGGCGATATATGATCTGTTGTGCATTTACCTTTAGCTTTAAGCAATATGGGAAGTTCTTTGAAGTCATTTCCATCCCACGACGGAAAAGGTTGCAACTTCTGTAGTCTATTACTTTCTCTGTTGATAACTACCTCTACATTTTCTGGATTTTCTGCTGGTGGAACATAAACGTCTTTAGCATTTTTGAATCCTTTAGCTGGAACTTCTGGTGCCTTCTTTGGAGGTTCTAGCTTAAACTCAGAACCATCTGGTGCTATAAGTGAGTCTTTGAGCGGATTAAATGAAAGTCTTCCCCCAAGTGCCATTGCTATTACTAATTCAGGGCTGCCCATGAAGCTCATAGTTTCTCTTCTTCCATCATTTCTTCCAGGAAAGTTTCTGTTAAAGGAAGTTACTATGGTGTTTGGCTCTCCTGGTTTAAGTTCTGGTCTTTTCCATTGTCCTATGCATGGCCCACACGCATTGGCAAGAACAGTAGCACCGATAGCTTTGAGAGAATCCATCTGGCCATCCCTTTCTATTGTAGCGCGTATCTGTTCTGAACCAGGTGTTACAAGAAGCGGTATCTTTGCCTTTATCCCTTTAGACTTTGCCTGTTCAGCCATGCTTGCAGCTCTTGTCATGTCTTCATAAGAAGAATTTGTGCAACTACCTATCAGAGCTACTGAAATGTTATCAAGGTAATTATTTTTCTTCACATCCTCAGCAAGTTGTGAAATAGGTCTAGCAAGATCAGGAGTGTGAGGGCCTACGATATGTGGTTCCATCTTTGAAAGATCGATCTCTATTACTTTATCAAAGTATTTTTCAGGATTCTGTTCCACTTCATGGTCTGCAACAAGCAAGTCCTTGTGTTTGTTTGCAAGGTCTGCTATTTTTTCACGTCCTGTGGATCTTAGATAAATTTCCATTCTCTCATCATAAGAGAAGATAGAGCATGTAGCTCCTACTTCTGCTCCCATGTTAGTTATGGTAGCTTTTCCTGTACAGCTTATTGACTTTGCACCCGGTCCAAAATATTCTATGATAGCATTTGTTCCACCAGAGACCGTAAGCTTCCATGCAACGTAAAGTATGATATCTTTTGGTGCTGTCCATCCGTTAAGCTCGCCTTTCAAATAAACTCCAATACGTTTTGGATACAAAACTTCCCACGGAAATCCTGCCATTACTTCTGCAGCATCCAATCCTCCAACACCGACTGCTAACATGCCAAGACCACCTGCGTTTGGGGTGTGTGAATCGGTTCCTATCATCAGCCCTCCTGGGAATGCGTAGTTTTCAAGAACCACTTGATGAATTATACCTGCACCTGGTTTCCAAAAGCCCATTCCATATTTTCCAGAAGCGGATTCTAAGAACTTGAACACCTCACTATTTTCATTAAGTGCAACTCGTGTGTCGGTCTCTCCCTCAACTCTTGCCTGTATTAGGTGATCACAATGAACTGTGGTTGGAAGAGCCACTCTTTTTAGACCTGACTGCATGAACTGAAGAATAACCATTTGGCCAGTGACGTCCTGCAAGGCCACTCTGTCTGGTCTTAGAAAGACGTAGCTTTTAGCTGGCTCCAGCTTCTTTGCATCTTCGATTTCTTCTAAATGTCCTGCTAGTATTTTCTCAGTGAGTGTAAGAGGTCTGTTTACCATCTTTTTAAATTTTGAAATATTTTCCTCGGATTTTTTGTAAACACTAGATACAAGTTCTGGAGTGGTCTCTATTTCCATAATAGCCATCATAGTATCATTAAGAATTTAATATAAATGGTCTTAGAGATGGTTCTTAGAGATCATCATAGATTTCTTATTGTCAAGGTTAGCTTGTAAGAATGCGCTAGTTTGTTTCTTTAATTAGGTTTACAAAATATTTGTGTAATGAAAGATCGCCTGTCAGTTCAGGATGAAATGAAGTGCCAATGATCTTTCCTTGTTTTACTGCGACAATTTTCTCATTAAACTTTGATATAACTTCTACATTCTTTCCGGCTTCTATAATTGATGGTGCACGGATAAATACACCATGAAATTTTTGAATACCTATTTTTTCCATGTTTATTTCTGTTTCAAAAGAGTCACGTTGTCTTCCAAAAGTATTTCTTTCTACTTTAACATCTAGCAAATCCAATAAAGGCTGGTCCATCTCTCCTACTACTCTGTCCTTTGCCTTTTTTGAAAGTAATATCATGCCAGCACAGATTCCAAGTACAGGCATGCCAGAAGCAATTTTTTCTTTTATTTGTTTTAGAGTGCCATTTACAAGTGAGAGCTGACCTATTACAGTACTCTCTCCACCTGGAATTATCAGGCCGTCAAGCTCAGAAATTTGCTCTGGATATTTTATTTCGCGTACGATTCCTTCAATTCCAGATTCTTCTAGTGCCATCTTTGTTGCCATGATATTTTCATTAACGTCACCTTGGACAGCAAGTACGCCAATGTTTAGTCCGCTCATGCTGTGCTTCCACGCTCTTGCATTCTAAGCTCAAGATTTTTAGTATCAAGGCCCAGCATTGATTGTCTTTCGTCTATCATCTTCTGTGCTTCCTTGACCTTGTCTGGGTCTTCCCAGAAGGTAGTTGCAAGAACTATTGCTTGAGCTCTTTCCTTTGCATCTTCGGCTTTGAAGATGCCAGAACCTACAAAGATGCCATCACATCCAAGGGTCATAAGGTATGCCGCGTCTGCAGGAGTAGATATGCCACCTGCAGCAAAGTTGACTACAGGTAGTCTCCCAAGACTTGCAGTCTCCTCCACAAGAGAGTATGAGACTCTCAGATCTCTTGCAGCACGAACAAGATCCTGTTCGTCACCAGAATCATAAATCGATTTTATTTTTCGTAGCTCATCGTTTACATTTTTAATGTGAGTAACAGCCTCTGCAACATTACCTGTTCCTGGTTCACCTTTTGTTCTTATCATTGCCGCCCCTTCTTCTATTCTACGAAGCGCTTCTCCCAGACTTCTTGCTCCGTTTACAAATGGTGTTGTAAAATCCCACTTCCAAATGTGATGAGATTCATCTGCAGGGGTTAAAACTTCTGATTCATCAATCATATCTACATCTGTCTCTTGCAAAACCAGTGCTTCATAAACATGGCCTATTCTACACTTTGCCATTACAGGAATCGTGACCGAATCCATTATTTCTTGAATAATTCTTATGCTTGCAGTTCTGGCAACACCTCCTGCTTTTCTTACATCAGAGGGAAGCTTGTCTAAGACCATTACAGAAACTGCACCTGCATCTTCAGCTATCTGAGCCTGTTCAACGGTTGTAATATCCATTACAACTCCATTTTTTAGCATGTGAGCAAGTCCTCGCTTAAGAGTAGATGTTCCACGTTTGATGGAGTACGACTCTATTTGTTCGTCAATAATCCCTTTTGAGTTTGTAACATCGCCAGAAAGCGGAATCATGTTTGATCATCGTTATGAGGTTATTTATTCTATTATTCCAGAAATAATTCCATCAAGCTCGGATTGGACCGCACCTATTAGGGGCGGAATGAATTCATCGGTTGCGTTTTGCTCTGGCCACTGAATATTGGTTGATCTACCATTAAGGGTCACTTTAATTCCAAATTTGTCAAATTCAACAGCATCATTTTTTATAGAAAAAGAATTTTTTGGAATTTGCATAAACCCAGTTTCTTTTATCAATGCGGTTAATTTTTTTATCTTAGGTTTTTCTAGAACGTCTTTTATCTCTGGTTGTGGATAGCCATTTATTGTTACACTATATCTAACACTTCCATCATTTTGAATTGTTAGGAGTTCGGTTTTTTGAGCACCTATACTTTCGGTTACTCCAAACGTCACTTTTTTTAAGTGCTGTTTGCTGTATTCGATTGATATTACATCGTTTGGATCTACTGCAGTTATTGGAATTTCTAGTTTGGTAATTTGTGGAATTACGATGAATATTGCTGCAAGTACTGGGATAGATCCAAGCAAAAGCAGTAAAAGGCGAGTCATTCTAGTTTACAAACTTCTTTTGCATGGTTTAGAATGCAACGGATAGCAGGAATATTTCTATGCCACTCAGTAAAATTCAAAGCAACCAAAATCTCAGTACATGATAAAAATATCTGATCGCCTTTCATACCCTTATTCCTATGCAATTTCTATTAAATGCGTCTGTTTTTGACCCTTACTTTCCTGATGATTAGTGGATCAGCCTTTAGCAATGAGTTTTAAAATAATTTTGAATTAGATTGTGCACAGTCATCTAAATCATAATTATCAAATTAAGACAAATAAGTTTGGGTAGTGAAGTAAATTAAAATCCTAGTGCATTCATCTCCCTTGCGTGGGGTCGTAGCCTAGCCAGGCATGGCGACAGGATAGATCACATGATCACCGCTAAGGGCTCCAGTGGTTCAACTAGCTTCACTGACGAAAGGATGATGTACAGTTTGGAGCTGTAGTGACCCGTGTGTCACCGGTTCAACTCCGGTCGGCCCCACCATTTTATGATCTGTGCTTTTAGAGAACAGTTATAAGCTAAAAGCAACGCAATAAAATACGCTCTTGATAGTTACAAAATCTAAATTTATCGTAAAGAATTATCTGGGAAAGATGATATGAGCCGTAGTAATTTTCCAAGTTTTGGTGCATCAAAGACAGGAACATATGTTTCTGCCCTGAAAAACTATAATCTGCCTCACTTTATTCTAGAAAAAGTGGCAGAAGATTGTGAATCCGGCCTGATAAAAAAGGGAAGGATTGAAGATCGGCTGCAGAGCATGAATGACTCTGCTCTTGAACTGCTTCACAAGGTTTTTGTTAATTGTGAGGAAGACAGTGAAGGCCTTTATGCTAATTATCGTTTTTGTGCTTATATCTCAAGCATGTTCCACAAGTGTGAGCTTTTACTCAATGAGAAAATTCAAGGTGCATCTGGCAAAGCTCACAAAGTACCAGTTGCAGTAAAAAATAATGGAATGTACATTGCTGTTGGCTTTAACAAGTCAACTGGCGGACCCATAACCAAGAAAGAGGCAATAAAATTCTACGAAATTGTAGATGATATTAAGAAAGGCGAACATGGAACACTTTTGACTGATGGAATTTATGGTTCGTCTGTAGGTTTTGAAGGAGAAGCGCTTGTAAATCTTGAAAAATTAAGTAAATCCCGCAAAAGAGATCCAGAAAATAAGATAGAGTTCAAGACTGCAAGTTTTGAAAACAGAATATATTCTGTTACAAAGTGCTAGTCTTTTACAGCCATTTTATACCGTCTATTTCGTAATACTTTTCTTTTGCACGTGAATGTCGTGGCCTGACATGCAATACTGCGCTACAGCAAGGACATTTTGATCCGCCCCATCTGAAATAGACCCCGCAGACTCCACATCGCTTTTGTCCATTCATGTAACGAAAGATTGTTTTTCCAAGCGATCCCTTAAAGGTAGTTTTACATTCTCCTTTACAGCTTAACATAAATTTAATGTAAAATTTGAGATTAAAAGAAACTGGTGATTCTGCTATAACCGAAAGCTTGATGCATCAATTGTTGAAAAAATTGCGGGTTTTGAAGTCTTTGAAAATGTCTTATCATAATACTCAAATGGTAATGATGCAAAAAGATGCTTATCCCATACATCGTGAACAAGTTCTATGTATTTTTTATTGCCAGCCTGTCTTAGAAACTCATGAGAAAGTTCATGTGAAACCTTTGTACAATTTTTTTCTGCAAGAAAGTAAACGTCGTCTTTTTTGTTACTTTGTTCCCACCAAACCATGCCAAAGTTTTCTGCATAATAACCCTCACATGTACAATCAGTCCACAATGGTCTAAAGTAGCATAGGTAAAAGTGGTAAATGTCTTCCCCTCTTTTTCTATGATCATTAAGAAGGGCATTAACATCTAACCGATTAAACAAATGGGAAGGCTTTACTATCATTTGGTCTGATTGTACGTCTACTTTTTTGGAAAAAGTTTTTTCAATCCATGACTTGTAAAATTGTGCCATGCTTGTAACAAAATCAAATTCCCACAATCTCTTTTCAGATTCGTCTTGTTTTATGACAAAAATAAAGTGTACAAGCACATTTGCAAAAATTGAACCTAGAGTTAAAAGGTCTTTGCATAAGATCAGACGACGCTCTCAACATATGTTGATTCTTGTACACAAAAAGTGGATGGGTTAACTTTGGCCCTCTATTCCCATCAGAGTTAGGGTGGAACGAATCTTTTCTATTTTACGAATTTTCCAAGTGATTACTTCTCTTAACGCTTCTACTGATGGAGATTCGATCTTTGCCAAAATATCATATGCACCAA
The DNA here is from genome assembly GCA_050749365.1 of Nitrosopumilaceae archaeon. GTDB lineage: Archaea > Thermoproteota > Nitrososphaeria > Nitrososphaerales > Nitrosopumilaceae > JBBDNF01. The sequence continues at coordinate 695 of JBOGRG010000135.1, read as the reverse complement.
ACGTTCCGTGCACTTCTTTGACACCATCAATTGATTTCAGCTGTCCTATTATGGACTCTTCTGAACCAAGTTCGCAGTTAATTAAGACATAGGCTGTTGCCATGGTATGGTTATACAGTGCAAATATATCAATAGATCTATCACAGAACGACCTTTTGCTTGATTCATAACTTAACTATTTGATTTCTTAATTATCTCGTCCCATAGTTTTTTTGGTACAGGCATTACTGAGAGTCTTGATATACGCAAAAGTTCCCAATTTTTAAAGATGCTATCTTTTTTCATCTCATCTAAAGTTATAGGTCTCTTGAGTTTTTTTATAGGCTTTACATCCACAACAACGAATCTTTTGTTGTCTTCTTTAGGATTTGGATATGGATTTGTTATTATCTCTATAATCCCAACAATCTGTTTTTCATCCCCACTGTGATAGAAAAGTGCTTGGTCACCTTTTTTCATTGAGTTTATGTGTTTAAGAGCAAGATTGTTATGTACACCATCCCAAACTGTCCTTTTTTCTTTTTCAAGGACATCATAATTGTATGTTGAAGGCTCTTGTTTTACTAGCCAATAGTTTTTCATACTTTGCTAATTTTGTAATCACTGGTTTTATGGCTTTTTCGTTTGAATTTTAATAAAATGTTCCCCGGTTCTGACCCACAAAAAGTCATTGGTAGCTTTAGCGTACCCTCATC
>JBOGRG010000134.1:0-1539 GCA_050749365.1 Nitrosopumilaceae archaeon | reverse complement strand
CAGATGGTCATATTGATAACTTGGCTCGCTTTGTCAAGCCAAGGACTGTTTTGTGTGCCTATGAAGAGGATGAGGGCGATGAAAATCATGGTACGTTGAAAGAGAACTATGAGATTCTGCTAAAATCAACAGATCATGATGGAAAGAAATTCAAAGTCATCAAAGTGCCAATGCCTCCTGTGGTTCGCTCTACTGTAAGAGGTGAAAAGACAAGACTGCCTGCAAGCTACCTTAACTTTTATGTCGCAAACAAGGTTGTCTTGGTTCCAACATATGGACACAAAAATGACAAGGAAGCAATAAGAATTATTCAAAAAGTATTCCCAGGAAGAAAAGTTCTCGGGATTGATTGCAGGGACTTGGTGTATGGAATGGGTGCAATTCACTGTGTCATGCAGCAACAGCCTGCTGTGATTTAGAAAACAACTCATTTTCAAGAACAGTGCCAATGCAAGAAATTAAGTAATGTCAGTTCATCTGTGGTATCATGGCAAAAAGGAAAACTGGTAAACACATGAGAAAGGCAGATCAATATGCTGCACGAAGAAAAAGAAAGTGATTTTCAAATTTTAGTTTATAAGCAAAAATGGAAAAAAATGGAAAAATCCTGATTTTTAAACTATTTGGTTTTTTAGATTTTTAAAAAAATTAAACTGTACAATGATTGAAAATTAAACTTTTAGGATCAGTTTTTTATTGCTTTTTTCCCTATTGCAACAAGAATCATCGTACTTTTGTCTTTTGCATGTGGAGAAAAAAAGCTTGTAACAGAATCATCATAAAATGTTAGACCTGTTGCTCCAAGTTTTAATGCGTATGAAGTAAGATAAAATCTTCCCATGATGATGCTTGCTTCAAGCTGAGCTGCTCTATATCCTCTGTTGCCAAATCTTTTCAGCACTACATTTAGGTCACTCATTAAAAATATAGATACACTGGAATCTGCTGGCAGGTCTTGGTCTAGCCCAAGGTTTCCTGCAACATGCCGGAATTCTCCTACTCGAAGCAGTTGCAGACCATTTTGCCCTCTGTTGTAAACATAAGAGCCTGGCTTTAATCCATCAACGGCATTTATTATCATATACAAATCAATAAGCGAGCTTCCGTACGGTTCAAGAAAATCAGCTGCAACGCCCTGTATTGAACGATAAATTATTGTGGATAATTCTTCAAACGATATTGATTGGCGCGAAAACACTCTGGCAGATCCTCTTCTGATTATTACGTTTTCTATTGGATTTTGTAGCTGATCTTCTGCTAAAGTAAGTAGTGGAATAATATTTTCAGCTTTGGGTATTGCAATCTTCGGAGTCTTGCTTTGCCAGTTTTGTACTTCACTGAGCTTTTTTAACGATGAAGCTTCATGCATCTCAATTATTTCTGGATAATCTACATCATAGTTTGATATTGGTTCTGTATGTAATTGTAATTGAGATACATCGGGTGTCTGATCTGAAACGCTGTCGGTAAATCCTATAGGCACCAGTGCAAGCGATACTTCTTTTTCTTTATTCAAACCCAAAAGTGAATTTACTGAAT
>JBOGRG010000133.1:0-10714 GCA_050749365.1 Nitrosopumilaceae archaeon | reverse complement strand
GCGACAAGGCAATCAAGGCAGCTGAGAATGTAGAATACTTTTTTGATCCTCCAAAAAACAGGTTTCTTGAGATAATAAAAGACAAGCATCCTTGGTGCATCTCACGTGAGAGGATCTGGGGATGTCCGTTACCCATATGGACATGCAAGAACTGTGGAAATGTACAACGATTCTTTTCACGAGCTGAAATAGTAAATGCAGCATCGGATCTTCCAGACGGGCCAAACTTTGAGCTGCACAGACCTTGGATTGATAGAATCACAATAAAATGCAAAAAATGTAACGCAAAAATGGAAAGGGAGCAGTTTGTGCTTGATACGTGGCACAATAGCGGTGCTGCACCATATTCTTCACTTACTGATTCTGAATACAAAGAATACATACCAGCAGTGTTTCTTACCGAAGGCATAGATCAAACACGAGGGTGGGCCTATACTCTTCTTATGGAAAATGTGATCTTTAACAATAAACCAGTTGCACCCTTCAAGTCATTTTTGTTCCAAGGACACGTTCTTGATAAAAATGGAAACAAGATGAGCAAGAGCCTTGGAAATGTCTTGGATGCAAGCGAGCTTTTAACAAAATATCCAGCTGATTTGATCAGGTTTTATTTCATATGGAAATCAAGTCCGATAGAGCCGCTTAACTTTAGTACAGATGAGCTCATGTCAAGACCATACCAAGTTCTAAGTACGTTATACCATTTGCATCTTTATTTAAAACAAAACAGCGAGTATGACAAGTTTGATAAATCGCACACCTTGGAGTGGGCAAAAAAGAAGAAGCTTCTAAAATCACCAGAGGTTTGGATTTTATCAAAGCTTCAAAGACTAGTATCCAAAGTTGGTGAGACCCAAGACAAGTGCAGATTTCATGAGGCCGCAAAGGCACTTGATGACTTTATCATAAATTCAGTCAGCCAAGTGTACATCCCTATCACGCGAGGAGACCTTTGGGTTGAGGATGAGTCCCAAAGGGAAAGAAGGCTTGCAATATACGCAGCTCTTTCAGAGATTCTCAAAACATTTGACATACTGCTACATCCAATTTGTCCCTTTACCACTGAATATCTTTACTTTGCCATGTTTGCAGAAAAGAAAAGTATTCTTTTAGAAGATTGGCCATCTGCACAAAAGTCTCTGATAGATGACAAAGTAGAAGAATCATTTGATTTGCTAAAAGAAGTCATCTCTACTTGTGCTGCTGCAAGGATGAAAGGCAAGCTAAAAAGAAGATGGCCGCTAAATGAGGCAATCATTTGTGTTGCCAAATCAGAACAAAAAAAGCTTGATTCACTTTCTGATCTTTTGCTTTCCCAGCTAAACGTAGAAAAATATAAGATAATTGAGCTTGAAAAACGTGAAGGTCTTGAGCTAGTAGCAGAGCTTCTGAAATTAGGTATGCCAGTTGTACCAAAGATAGAGCTTGAACGAGGCAAGATAGGGCCAAAGGCAAAGCAAGACATGGGCAAGCTTTTAGCAAAATTTGAAGAGACAGACCAAAGAAAAATCATTGACGAGCTTTTGAAGAAAGGAAACTATACTTTTGAGCTTGATAAAAATAAGATCGTACTTGACAAAGATGACTTTGTAATAGATTTTGCAGAAAAAACCGAATATGCTATGGCAAGACATGATTCTTTGATTGTATTTATCTCGACTGCAAGAAATCGCGAGATGATGGCTCGCGGCATAGTACGAGATATTGCAAGAAGACTGCAGGCATTAAGAAAAGAGCGAGGCTGCAACCCAACAGACATACTAGAAGCAGCCTATGTCTTGGATCTAGACACGGAGTCACTTGAGATGGTAAAAGAAAAGCATGAGGAGCTTGCCTTTCTTGTGCGAGTAAAAAAAGTAGAGTTTTCAGATAAAGCTAAGACCTACAAAGAAGACGACATCGATGGTCAGAAGATACGCATTTCAGTAGAGTGATTTGTGAGCTTTTAACAAATCGAGTTAATTATATAATTAAACCAAGAGTAATTGTCATGGCAAAACAGATAACACTTGATGGGTGGCTTTTGTATCATTTTGCCGAGCTTCTCAAAAAAGGATCTCATGCTGTAGAAAAAACTGGAACACCCATTGTACTTTATAGAAACACAATAGAACAAGAAGAAGACTCGTATGAAGAAGTGGTCTGTACACTAACAGAAGGATATGTGATTGTGCAGCTTGTGACATCAGGTGGAATGGTAGTTCCAAGTTTTCAGCAACAGTTTGTTTTCACATTAGAAGAATTTCCAGACTGGTTGATGCGAAAAAGTAGAGATCTCTTATTGCAATGTGTGGACTTTCTTGAAGAGCAACTAAAGTAACCAACAGATTATAAGGACCATAAAAATGAAAAAGTTTGCATGCGGTTATTAGAATATCAAGCAAAGAGTTTGTTTTCTGATTATGGTATAAAAATTCCAAAAGGATTAACATCAGCTAACATAGAACAAGGAAGAAAAGATGCAAAGGAACTTGGTTTTCCTTTTGTCATAAAAGCACAGATGGCTGTTGGTGGCAGGGGTAAGGCTGGCGCAATTCAAAAATGTCACAATGCAGACGAGTTTGAGCTAAAGTATCCAGAAATCATGCAAAAAGTAGTCAAAGGAGAAAAGACAAAAGCAATTCTTCTTGAGAAGATGGTCGAATACAAAAAAGAGCTTTATCTTTCCTTGTTTTTAAACAGAGGAAAGCGATACTATACCATAATTAGTTCGTCTGAAGGCGGCGTAGAGATAGAGTCTGTCAAAAACCAAGTCATACGTGAAGTTGGCCTTGGACATGTTGAAAATGGTACAGCCGAAGAGGTAGCCAAAGCCATTGGTCTGAAGGATAACAGCATAGGAGAGTTTGTTAGCCTTGTTCAGAAGTTATCAAAACTCACCATTGAAAAAGAGGCCGAGCTTGCAGAGATAAATCCTGTAGCAGTACTAAGCGATGGCATGCTTTTGGCACTTGATGGCAAGGTCATAATAGATGACAATGCCATGTTCAGGCACGATGAGTTAAGAAGATTCCAAGAGGTTTCCGAACTAGAGCAACGTGCAGAAAAAAGCGGCTTTTCGTTAGTAGAACTGGAAGGCAATATTGCAGTAGTAGGAAACGGGGCAGGGCTTGTAATGTCAACACTGGACATGCTGTCAGATCATGGTGGCAAGCCTGCTTGCTTTCTTGACGTAGGAGGTGGCGCTACAACCGATACGGTATACGAGGCACTTACCCTAATTAGCAAAATGAAAAAAGTAAAAGCAATACTTGTAAATCTTTATGGCGGAATAGTCAGAACCACAACAGTGGCCACAGCGTTTATCAAAGCATATGAAAACAAAATTATCGATATACCAGTCTTTGCAAGAATGTCTGGTGCAGAGTCTGATAAATCAAAGGAGATGCTGCAAGGTTCGCGTACCAAGCTTTTTGACACTGTAGAAGATGCAATTAATGCTGCAGTAATTGGAGTGAGTAAGAGTGGTTGATCTTTTTGAAATTTTAATAGGAAAAGAAAGTGACAAAGATTACAAGAAAAAGCCAGTGATTGTACAGGGAATAACTGGCAAATTTGGTTCCTTTCACACGCAACAAATGGTTGCCTGTGGAACAAACATTGTAGCTGGAGTGACACCTGGAAAAGGCGGCCAAAAGTTTGATCATATTCCAATTTATGAAACTGTTAAAGAGGCAGTTGCTGCAACTGGTGCAAAGATTTCAGTAGTTTTTGTTCCTGCAAAATTCTTTTTGAGTGCAGCTACTGAGGCGCTGGAAGCTGGAATCAAGCTTCTCATTGCAATACCAGAACATGTCCCCGTAAGAGATGCAATGACTACATTGGAGCTTGCCAAGAAAAAAGATGCCATAGTAATTGGACCAAATACTCCAGGCATCATAATTCCTGGCATCATCAAGATAGGAATAATGCCTGCGTCACCTTTCAAACCAGGCAGCATTGCAGTACTTTCAAGAAGTGGAACTCTGATGTATGAGGTATCTCACAATCTGTCAAGTGCAAGTTTTGGCCAAAGCATATCCTTAGGAATAGGTGGCGATCCTATCAATGGAACTAGCGTAATTGAGGCATTTGAGATGATAAGACATGGAACTAACACGGATGGAGTGGTAGTTGTTGGAGAAATTGGAGGCGATGCAGAAGAAATGCTTGCACAACACATCATTGACACAAAATTTGACAAGCCGGTTGTTGCATACATAGCAGGAAGGGCAGCACCAAAAGAAAAAAGAATGGGCCATGCCGGTGCAATTATTTATGGAACGTATGGCTCTGCTGAATCAAAGGTTTCAATGTATGCAAAAGCAAATGTGCCTGTTGCAAAGAGACCTGCAGAAGTTCCCATGCTTTTAGCTGGAAAGATTGGCTCCAAAAAGGGTTAGAATATAATAGAGTAAGATAAGAAGAAGATAAAATGCCAATTACAGACCCATTGAAAAAACAAATTGCACAAAAAGCACGGCTCTACTTTAAGGTGTGTTTTGCATGTGGTGCAAAGAACCCCATGGGTGCCACAAGATGCCGTAAATGTCGTAGTAGCTATTTGCGTCTCAAAAATAGAACACTTGGAATCAAAAAGTAGATTGCAAAGACAAAATAGTTACCTTCCTTGCAGAAGTTTTGGATCGGTAGTCTAGCTGGTTAGGATGACGCACTCACACTGCGTAAGGAAATAATCCCGCAAAGGTCGAGGGTTCGAATCCCTTCCGATCCATATTAATAATGTTACATATCATGAACTAGAAGTTACTCTTTCTTTTCAAATATGCATAAATACCCCCCCATAAATCGTATACAATATGAGAGTACATCATGGATTAGTACTGTCAGCACTTGTAGTAGCTGTACTGACAAGTCCTGCCTTTGCCGTACAGGCCAGTGCACAACAACAAGTCCTGCCACTTGAGATAGCAACTGACAAAACCGAGTATGATCACGCATCTGTTATAACAGTAACAGGACAAGTCAAGTCCCCAAGCCAGTACAAGCCTGTCACAATTGTTGTACGAAACCCAATTGGCAACGTGGTTACAATTGACCAGATAATGGTTGATGAGAATGGCCAGTTCATCACCACAATAAACACTGCAAGCGCGCTAATGAAGAAGGATGGCACCTATACCATATCAGCACAGTACCAGTCAGGCGCAACAGATGAGGTAGAAGTCACCGTAGTGCCAGAGTTTGGCAGCATAGCAGCAATGGTTCTTGTTGTTGCAATAGTATCCATCATAGCTATATCTGCAAAGACTAGATTAAACTTCATACCAAGATACTAAATTTTATTTTTCATTTCCATTACAGTCTACATATGATATTTTAATGGCTTAAGCTCTTCAAAGTAAAATGACTAGATTCAAGCAAGGAGAATGGAATCTAAACGAACTTGTAACCAACCCGAAGGGAGCTGCATTTACAAAACAGCTTCAAACTATAGAAAAGCAGGTACGAAAATTTGAACAAAACAAAAAACACCTAAAGCTAACTATCTCACCTCAGAGATTTTTAAATATTATTCACAGCCTAGAGGACATTTCTGAAAAGTTCAGTGCTGTTGGCGGCTATGCCTCACTCTTGTACTCTGCAGATACACAATCAGATGAGGCTACTTCTTTATTGACAAGAATGACAAAGATGGGTTCGAATATCGAAAACAGGACATTATTTTTTGATCAATGGTGGAAAAAGAAACTTGATCAAAAAAATGCCACAAGGTTGATCAAATCATCTGGTCAGCTTGCAGAATTTTTAAGACACAAGCGCCTAGTAGCAAAGTACTTACTTACTGAACCTGAAGAAAAGATAATCAATACATTAGATGTCACTGGTAGTACAGCACTAGTCAAGCTGTATGATAAGATAACAAACAACTTTCAATTTATTGTGAAAATGGATGGAAAGGTGAACAAATACAACAGAGAACAGCTCATGCTACTTGTCAGAAATACCAAATCAAGAATAAGAGAAACCGCCTACAAGGCTCTTTTCTCAGAGTATAAAAAAAACAAAGGCGTTCTTGGAGAAATATACCAAAACCTAGTGCTAAACTGGAAAGATGAAAGTATTGAGATAAGAGGCTATTCTTCGCCCATTTCAGTTAGAAATATTGGAAATGATATTGATGACAAGACAGTAGATTCTCTGCTTTCTGTTTGCAAAAGCAATACAAACACTTTTCAAAAATACTTTATCCATAAGGCTCGCTTGCTGGGAATGAAAAAGCTTCGTCGTTATGACATTTATGCACCAGCTATTGCTAGAATAAAACAAAAAACATACACCTTTGATCAAGCAGCCAAGCTTGTTTTGCAAACATTAAACAGCTTTAGCCCCGCGTTAGCTGAATATGCAAAAAGAGTTTTCAAACAAAACCATATAGATTCATCTATCAGGCTAGGAAAAAAAAGTGGCGCGTTTTGTCATGCAGTCACTCCAAAGATCACACCATATGTACTTGTGAATTTCAAGGGCAAATCAAATGACGTATTTACTCTTGCACATGAATTGGGTCATGCCATACACAGCCAAGCCGCATCAGGCAAGTCAATATTAGTCTCAGAGGCCTCCTTACCGCTAGCCGAAACCGCCTCAACTTTTTCTGAGTTACTATTGTTTGATGAGATTTTAGCTAAAGTCACAGATGAAGAAAAAAAATTTATACTTACAGAGCATCTTGACGATCTGTATGCAACAGTAATGAGACAGGCATTTTTTACTACATTTGAAGTTGCAGCTCACAAAAAGATTGGAGATGGCGCAATTGTAGATGACATTTCAAAAATATATGTGAAAAATCTCCACGAGCAATTTGCTAACTCAATATACATATCAGAAGATTTTGGTCTTGAATGGAGTTGCATACCACACTTTTATCATATGCCATTTTACTGCTATGCATATTCATTTGGAAATTTGCTTGCCCTCTCGTTCTTTCAGAGATACAAGAATGAAGGCAATTCATTTGTGCCAACTTACATAGAAATTCTAGCAGCTGGTGGCTCCAAAAAACCAGGATTGCTTCTAAAAGAACATGGCATAGACATTTCGTCGCAAAAGTTTTGGCAAGACGGTTTTGGATATATTAAAACCCAACTTGATAGGCTCACAAAGATATAGTATTAAAAGCGCCTAGCAGCGGGCGCCCCCACTGCTAGGCAATGTTCCCCTACGGTTTGAACCGATGTCAGCATTTAAGGTAATAGATTACAATTTAAACTATTGGAAGCGGATCGTGGCTAAAACTATTTTATTTTATTGCGTCTGTAATATGTGCAAGTGAAATTTCCCAGGTGCTGTAGTAAGGATCCCGTGTATTTGATTACTTATGACTGTGGACCTGATGAGCCAACTGAGACAATCCTTGTTTGTAAGGATCATTATTCAGAAGAACCTTTTCAGAGGTTTGCAATAAAAATAGAAAAGTTACAAGAGTAGACTTAATAATTCCATATAAAAACGAGCAATCATTGAAAGCAACAAGATTAATTTTTTCATTAGCTATCGCATTTCTGTTCTTTAATGTATTTGACGCCTATGCACAACAACCACGACTAGCAACTTTTCATGAAACCGCACAGATAATAGTAGACCAACGATTCCAGAATCAAACGTCAACTTCCATTACGGTTCTTAGCACAAGCATACAAGAGATGCGTGTACCTGTAACACTTGATCAAAAAATACGTGATACACCGCATGTATCAGCAGTGGTAATAACAAATGAAGATCAATGTGTTTTAGGGGTAGTTGATAACGCATGCGTTTTGATAAATATCTCAAGAGAAGGATTTGAGGGAGGAATAAGTGAAGCCCAGTCCAAGGGACGTGAGATAGGAGACTCTCTGATAAATGACATAAACGATGTATTTAGCTTAGATGCAAAATTTCATTCTGTCTTCATACATGTTGAAGATACAATAAACAGAGAGTTGGAAACTTCAGGTACGATTTCAGGTAGAGGTACAATATCAGCAGTATACGTTGTGCCAAAGTATGACACATCGTATCTCTTCGATGGCCTATCCACAATCTTGATTCCAGACCAAATAAGAAACTCTGGTGGGTTTTTAGACGTGGCAAAAAAAATTTCAGAAGATCCTAACTCTTCTGTAACCTTTTCCATCATACCACAAGATGGTACCTCACTTTATCAGCTCCAAGTGTCACGTGACTATACAATTGAAAACAAAATTAGCTCTATTAGTCCACTTAAACTGCTTGGAATAGAAAAACTTGAAAGATCAAACTATTTTAGCGCAGGATTCTTTCCTCTTAATTCATTGATTCAAGTAACAATATTATCGGATGATGCAATGAAAATTACTGCACATGGAAGCAACCTCGTTCCAACAGTAGAAAAGGACGGAGAAAAACTGCCATCTGATCTTACTAAAAATGGATGGCTTTTTGATCCTGAAGCTGGGGATAGAATAGTAGGAAAATATCTTTTTGGTAAAACCTTTGAAGTAGGCAAAAACGATTTGAAACTCACAATAGGTAATTCATCTCAGCTAGAACCAGCAAACAATAATTTACTTTATATCGTAATTGGAGTTGCGGTAGCTGCAGCTGTTGGAGCTGCAATATATCTCAAAAGGGCAAAAATCAGAGCTTAGAGAATTAATACTGCTGCGGCAAACACGGTTGTCCAGCGACCTTTTGCATCACCAACTGCACTTTGAGTTATGCCTCTTGTTTTGTATATCTCACCAGAAATTTTCCATTGCTGTCTCTTTTCGTCCCAGCTCTTATCGATGTCAAATTTTATTCCAAGAGACGAAGCGAGCATTTGTGCAGCAATATCTTCAGCATAATCACCGGCTTCCTTTTCTGTTTCTCCAAAGGAATGATACTCTGATAGATATCCATACTTGTTTTTGTCTGTTGGTTCTGCAATTCCCACAGAAGCTGCCATTAGCCTATGAGGCTCGTTACTTTGTTGTTTTGCATATATTACAAATTGAACACTGCCGGGCCTTATCAATTTAAGACCCTCAGCTCGTGAAATAAGTTTAGCACCTGGCGGGAATATACTTGAGATCAATACCAAGTTGGTGCCTGCTATACCAGCATCACGCAACGCATACTCAAAACTTGTCAGCTGATCTTGGTGCACTCCCTTACCTCGGGTAAGGAATAATTTTTTTGCAACTAGATCTAGCACGAATGCAATCTAATTACAGATCTTTAAATATTTATGGTTAAATGCTAAATTTCAAAAATTAATTCAAGTTTTTTAGAGCTTCAACTATTTCTTGTCCATGCAAATCAACATTTATGTCTCTGAAAACCTTTGCAATTTTTCCTTCCTTATTTACTATAAAGGTAGAACGCTTGGCAAGGCCGGCTATATTTAGTCCTGCATAAGTCTTGCATGCATCTTTTTTTGGATCGCTAAGATGCAAAAAAGGAATCTTGTATTCTGCAACGAACTTTTTTTGATCCTCTACTGTATCTACAGATATAGCAAAAAGTGCTGCATTTGAGGCAAGTATTTGAGGGTATGCAGAGATTATGCTTTGGGCCATTTTGAAGACCTTTTTTGAAGGACATGCAAAAAGGTGATTTTTTGGATAAAAGCAGAGAACAACGTGCTTTTGTCCCCTAAAGGAACTAAGCTTTATTGTACTTCCGTCACTTGCAGTAAGCTCAAAGTCTGGCGCCATTTCTTCTTCTTTCATGGTTATTATTTTTCATATGTCACTTAAGACTATTATGGATTGGTCGTGCATTCCAAAATAGTGCGTTTTGCATTATTTTTTTTCTTTGTTTGGTTTTGGATTTAGGTAAAGATAACCCACAAAGCCACCGAGTATAAGATTGATTACGCCCAAAATTACAGCGAAAAAAAATTCAAGCACAAATCCAATTACAATTCCCCATATTCCAGTTCCTAAGAAAGCCAGCATCATAACTTTTAGTTTTGTTGGTGGGATGTATTTCATGTCCGTTGCTCTATTTTTGATATTATTAAAGATTAACAAAAAATAACAAGGGTTAAATTGGCAAATAAAAAACGCGACGTGCGGATAGTCACTGCTGGAAGCAGAGTTTTTTGTAACCAGTTTTCAGCTTGCAGGCGTACAAGGAACAATTGCTGAATCTCCTGAAAGAGCGCTATCAGAAATTACAAAACTTATAAATGATTCATCAATTGGGCATGTACTTGTTAGTGATGACATTTCAAAGACTATTGGTCATAAGCTTACTGAATTAAGATCAAAAAAATCTACACCACTTGTATTTGAGCTGCCTGCACCGGGCAGCCAAAAGGATGAAGTAGATTACAGAGTACTGTTAAAGCAGATACTTGGAGTTTAATCCACATATACCACACTTTATAGAAATTAGGTATGAAGGCGGCGTTTGTAAAGGGTCCATCTCAGGTAGAAATTAGAACGGTAGACAAACCTAACATGGGAGATGGAGATATTATGGTAAGAATGCAAGCATGCGGCGTTTGTGGCTCTGATCTGGAAAAGATCTATGGGCAATATAGCCAACCGTCAATGAAACTAGGACACGAGCCATCTGGCATCATATCAGAAGTAGGCAAAAATGTTACAGATTTAAAAAAAGGCGACAGAGTTTTCGTGCATCATCATGTGCCATGCTATTCGTGCCACTATTGTTTACATGGAAACGAGACCATGTGTAAAAAATACTATGAGACAAATCTTGTGCCGTGTGGGCTTGCAGAAGAGTTTGTTGTTCC
>JBOGRG010000132.1:0-1253 GCA_050749365.1 Nitrosopumilaceae archaeon | reverse complement strand
GAGTAAGAGTGGGCATAACATTTCCAGAAATCTATGAAATGCAGATACAAGCCATCTGTGAGGCAGCAGCTGAACTAACAAGAGAAAAGACCGATGTACGAGCCCAGATAATGGTTCCACAGGTAGGAAGTATCGAGGAGCTAAACCAGATCAAGAAAATTTATGATTCTATAAAATCTACTGTAGAATCAAAACTTGGTGTCAAACTAAAGATTAGCTTTGGAACTATGGTTGAAGTTGTTAGGGCATGCCTTACTGCAGGTGAGATTGCCAAGATTGCAGAGTTTTTCAGTTTTGGCACAAACGACTTGACACAGGCAGTATTTAGCTTTAGCAGAGAAGATGCAGAAGGCAAATTCCTTACAGAATACTTAGAAAAGGAAATCCTTACCGAAAATCCCTTCCAGTCTCTCGATGTAAATGGCGTAGGAAGTCTTATGCAAATTGCCATAACAAATGGTAGAAAGACAAGACCAAACCTTGAGATAGGCATATGTGGTGAGCATGGTGGGGATCCAAACTCGATAAAATTTTGTCACAAAGTTGGTTTTAGCTATGTAAGTGCTTCTTCTCATAGAATTCCAATAGCAATACTTGCTGCAGCCCAAGCTGCACTTTTAGAGAAATCAGAAAAAAAGTCCTCTAGAAAAAAAAGATAACTTGCCAATAATGGTTACTATGGACTAGACAGCTTTGCAGATGCAAAGTAAACATGGAATGGTTGGCAATAAATCACTACTGTATTATAGACGTCTGTGTTTATTCCTTCCAAAAGATAGTTTTGGTTTCCTTTGTTGCCCTTTAGCTTACCCAAATCTATTCCAGTATCAACATCTCCATCCTTTGTCATGTATACATGAAGATCTGGGCCATTTGTAACCTCAAAATCTTCAAACCTAAGAAAAGATATATCTTCTAAAGAGATTACTTCTGCCGTACCTTTTGCCTCATGTCCTTTTAGCCCTTGAAATTTTCCCAGTTTTGAAAATTTCGGAGTTTGTGATGAATTTGGTGCAACCTGCGATATCATCTGTTGCATATCTTCTGAAACGGTTGTGCTAAGTTTCTTTGCGTGCTCCATAATAAGATCGATTGTTTTCTGTGGCATTTTTTCTACAAGTGCATTTCTCTGTTCATCTACCATATTTACAAATTTGTCATAGGTCAGATCTTCGTGTAATTTGCTCAGAGCCTGTGGTAATGGTTCATCAACTACTCTCTCATAAAACAGTGGTCCCGCAAGATAGTACATG
>JBOGRG010000131.1:0-1080 GCA_050749365.1 Nitrosopumilaceae archaeon | reverse complement strand
TTTATCCATTCGCCTTTGCGTACTGAACGATGGTCTTTTTCATCAATTTTTGTGTCTGCCTTGACCTTTCCTGTTAGTATTCCAGAAGCATCAGGCACACGTACTAGGATTCCTACATTTTTCTTCTCGCCATTTGAGATTAGTTCATTTCCAGGCGTTTGCTCTAAAATGTTGTAAACTGTCTGCACCGCACTAACATTTTTTCTATTCATTGCTTCTAGCCCTTCTTCAAGCCAGCCTATTGCAGGGCCTAAGGCTGCCTGATAGGTCTTGATTTTTTCTTCCTCTATTTTTTTATCAAGCGTTTGAAATATGGTGTCATCTTTGATGTGGTACATCTTTGGGTTGTGCAAACCATAAACATCGATATAATCAGTCTGCAGTCTTTCTAAACTATTTTTTAGTGCATGATCGGTAAAGACAGGATCAAATTTCTGTGGCAACTCTTTGTGTCCCACCTGCTCGGCACTTTCAAAATCATAACCGTATTTTGTTGAAATAACAACCTCATCACGCATTCCCTTAAAGACCTCACCAATCAACTTTTCACTTTTTCCTTTACCATACATGTCGGCAGTCTCAAAGAAATTGATTCCAAGATCATATGCTTTTTTTAACAGGTGTTTGGCTTCATCATCTTCAATTTTTTTGCCCCACCAGTCAAGAGCTATGGTCCATGCTCCAAATCCAATCTCAGAAACCTTGATGCCGCTCTTGCCAAGTGCTCTGTACTTCAATTTATGATCCTCCTGAATTCTCCCAACTTTTCACTAAACTCTTGTTCATTGAAAACCGATTGTCCAGATTCTGCATTTACATTTATGTCTATCCAAGATTTGCAACCTTGGTATTCTGCAAGAACTGGTATCTCAAGTGGTTTCGTTTTAAAGACTTTGAGAAACAAGACTTTCATTGGTTTTTCTGGAAGCCATTGCATTCTTTCTTTGATGTATGAGTCACTCCAGATGTGAAATGGAGAAAGTTTGTCTATCTTATCCACTGATGATATGTCACATTCTTCAGCCACTTCAGCATACGATGTTATCTTATTGGTGCCATGCTTTGGCTGATTTTCTCTAA
>JBOGRG010000130.1:0-21938 GCA_050749365.1 Nitrosopumilaceae archaeon | reverse complement strand
GAAGAACAAGGAATTAACTTACTCATAATGGATTTTCATAGCTTACGTAGCAACAGAAAACTGCTCTCACTTACAACATGTGACATTGTTGGTGTTGATATAAAAGAGAATTTTGACAGTGAACTTTCAAGTATAGTGGTTTCATATGACAAGGGAAGACATTCCAATCTTGGACTGGAGATTGCAAACTCGCTTTCAATATCGTTGAACAGTACCATACGAATTGTTAGAAGTGTTGTAGAATCTCCAGAGGAAGAACGTGACATTTTGAGTCGAATTAATGAAATGATGTTTGATCTAGATTTGAAAAAAATTCCTGTCGAAAGAGTTTATCCACAAACAGATAACATAACACAAAGCTTACTTCAAAATTTTGATAATGGAAAACACGAAATAGTAATTGTGGGAGCAGGAAATCAATCAGATCAAGCATTTAGTCCAAAGACAATAGAGATAGTAGAAAAATCAAATAAAACAGTATTTGTCATACGAAATTCTAGATTGTCAGGAATTCAAGCAAGATATTTCTGGAACGCTATTGCTCCAAGACTGAAGGAAAACAGATTCATCTACAGGATGTATCTTGATGCAATAAGGTTAGTGTTTTTCATCAGGACAAAGCGGGCAAAAGCTCGTTATGATGAGGACTATTTTGCGCCAAAAATGTAATTCTTGCATAACCTAAACGAGTGCTGGTAATGTTCAAATAGAAATTTCTAGTTGATAATCAAAGGTGCGAGCTGGTGCACGAGCTACTGCTACGGCAGAGGAAATTCCTCCCTCTATGCAGTAAGTGTGATCCAGAGATGGATAGCCAGAGATGGCTGGCTCCAGAACAGAAAACTATCCGAACCGGCATATACTGTGATGGTACAACCTGAGATTTCCGGCAAGGAATGAAAAGAGCTGACCCACACGGAGCAAGGCCAAACAGAACTACAAGTGCTGCACTTTGTTCAGGTAGGCCGCATAGCCAAATCTCGTAAGAACAAAAGGAGGATTACGTCTAGCACGCACCATTTTTACTAGTTTGAACTCAAAAATCTGGATTTATCGCTGTTGTTGCTTTTTTAATTTTCTGTCACTCATAACTAGGACAATGACTGCAACAACCGCACCTGCTCCTGCCATTCCATACATGATGCCAACTGGAAACCCCCCTGTTGACGTAGTTGCATATCCTTCTGGAACTTTTGGACTAGAACCAAAATATTCTATTCCTTCTATTGTGGTCTCTGTTACAAACCCATCCATCTGTATGTTTGCTGAGCTTGCTGATTCGATTGATCTTATAATATAATTTTTATCCAAAGTAAATTCAGCTTCGTGTTCTTGTTCAGTCTGTCTTCCTTCTCGCAAGCTGCTTTCTCCCATTGTAAAGCTTGTTATGACAACGTTTTCGCCTTGATATCCAAACTTGCTTGCTTCGGAAAGTGTTCCAGTTGCGTCAAAGAGGTGGTGCCAGTTAACAAGTGGCTGTGCTAGAATAGGACTTGCATCAATTACAGGTATGCTCAAAATCGGCTCTGCACTCGTTCCAATCATCTTGGCGTATACTTCTGGTGTTGCATGTGAAAATAACCATCCTGGTGTATTGATATCAACATCTCCAAACCCTGCTGTCTTTATTGTAACAGGTTGATTAACCACAATTCCTCTCCAATGTGAATCCACTATGGCTGCAGTTGTATCAGTTGCTTCACGTAATAGATAATTTGTTATGGTAGGTGTCATGGTAATCTTGTAATCAACTGCAGTAGAATCTCCTCTACCGACCAAGTGTGCTCTGTAGGTTATAGATAAATCAGTTACAACAACAGTACTGTGTAAATCTACAACTAAATCTCGATTTATCTTGGTTATCAACTCAGAGACTCCCGGAGTTTTAGAATCGGCCTCAAAACTTACTATGATGTCCTTTCCTCTCAAAAGGTCTGCAAGATCTCCGCCTTCAGGATATTCTAAAAAGATGGTTCTCAAAAATTTAAAGGTAGGTTGTGCAGACTCTGCTTTTGTACCAATTGTGGCGTCAAGCTGTACAGCCCAAATAGGAGAGACTGTGCCAATAATTAAAAGAGAAATTAAACTTACCGCAAAAAATAAACTTCTAATAATCACAAAAAAAGGTCTTTTACGGATAGTAATAAGTCTTATCTTCATCTGGAATGACTAATTTCCCTGATTTGAATTGTTGCAAAAGTAATTATTGTAGACTGGTGCAAGTAAACCTCTCCTAAGAGCTGATAAAATGATAACAATACTTGCTGGTGGAACAGGATCGGTCAAACTTGTTCGTGGTGTAGCTTCACAAACAAGAGATATCAATGTAATAGCAAATGTTGGTGACAACTACTGGCTTTATGGTCTGTATGTTTGTCCTGACATTGATACAATTCTTTACGGTCTTGGCGACTTGCTTGATAATGAAAAAGGTTGGGGAATTAAAAAAGACACATATGGATTTTTGCGACAGATGGAGATGCTTGGAGAAGAAACTTGGTTTAAGATAGGAGACAGGGATGCAGCCATCCATCTTATGCGAACTAACATGCTCAAAAACGGCAAGAATCTCACTGACATAACTACATGGATGTGTCAAAAGTTTGCAATAGACACAAAGATAATTCCTGTGACAGACAATACTGTTGAGACACGAATTGTGACAAACAAGGGTGAACTACACCTCCAAGAGTATTGGGTAAAGTACAGAGGACAAGACAACGTGGAAGGAATAAAATATCTTGGAGCAGACAAAGCACGCGCAAACCCAGCAGCTGTAAATGCAATTCATGATGCCAATCTAGTCATTATTGCTCCTGGAAACCCACTGACCAGTATAGGCCCAATTCTTTCTATCAAAGGAATAAAAAAAGAACTATCCAAGTCAAAAAGGAAAGTAGTCGTAGTAAGTCCACTTGTAGGAAACAAAGCAATCAGCGGGCCGGCTACAAAATACATGGAGGCAGCTGGCATGGAAGTCTCTCCATACGGTCTTGCAAAGATGTACTCCGAGGTTGCTTCTCATATGGTGATAGACTCCTCTGACAGACTGCTTACAAGAAAGATCCAAAACTTGGATATGCATGTATACGAAACCAAGATAAAAATGAAGGACAAAAGTGATGAGGATGCTCTTGCTTCATTTATCTTAAAACAAGTGCATGTCTAAAATTAGAACAGCAGCAATTGTTCCAGTAAAGACTTTTTCAAAAGCAAAAACGCGACTAAACGTGCCTTGTGAAAAGATAGAAGACCTCTGCAAGATCATGCTAGAAGAGGTTTTGCGTGCAATTTCGCAATCTGAACTAATAGAAAAAATCGCGATTGTGACCAAAGATGAGAGCGCATTTAAGATTGGAAAAAGATTTGGTGCCATAGAAATTCATGACGAAAAAGAATCTGGAGTAAATGAAGCCGTCTCGCTTGCTGATACATACTTTTTGGATCAGGAATTTGATGCAACTATGGTGTTTCCTCAAGACATTCCACTACTACAAACAGAAGACATACAGACCTTGTTTAATTTTCGTATGTCACAACGATGTGCACTGGTTGTGCCATCTAGAAAGTTTGATGGAACAAATGCACTCTTTAGGATACCAGTCAATCTGATGGAAACACATTATGATGAGGACAGCTACAAGATTCACCTTACTGTAGCAGAGAATGAGTCTGCGTCGTCAGCACTTGTCTTGATAAGGAGAATAATGCTTGATATAGACGAGCCTGAAGACATTCAATTCGTTTTCAAACATTCAAAACCTTCACTTGCTAAAGTAATTGAAAATTTACTATAGAAAAACAGAATTCGCTTTTCATTTCAAATTCTGAGCGTAAAACATAATAGATTTGAGACGTTATTTGATAAATGTAAAAGGAGAGACAAAAAATAACTTTTGTGTGACAAAATTGGTTAAAGAGATGGCAAATTCTGCAATAAGATGCCCAAGATGCGGAAAGGGTCGCTTAGTTACTGATAACAATACTGGTGAAACTTTTTGTGGAAGCTGTGGTTTCGTTACTACCGATAGACTAGAAGAGTCTGGTCCAGAGTGGCGCCCTTTTTCTAAAGAGGAACACGAAGACAGGAGCAGAACTGGAGTTCCAACCTCACTTGCAATGCATGACATGGGACTTGCAACCATAATTGGTCCCACAGACAAGGATGCTACTGGAAAACCACTTTCTGCTTCGATGAAAAGCACCATCGGACGTCTTAGAACATGGGATAGTAGGAGTCAAGTTCGCGAACCAGTAGACCGAAACTTTAGACAGGCCTTCAGCGAGCTTGATAGATTAAAAGACAAACTAACAGTAGGAGAGGCAGTAATAGAAAAGACTGCTTACATATACAGAAAAGCTCTGGAGAAAGGACTTGTTAGAGGAAGATCAATTTCTGCATTGATTGCATCTGCACTTTATGCCGCATGTCGCGATACACAAACTCCAAGAACCCTCAAAGACATAGCTGCTACAAGCAACATAAAGAAAAAGGATGTTGCAAGATGTTACAGGTTGTTAGTACGTGAGCTTGACTTGAAGATGCCTGTAGTTGATCCAGTAAAATGTGTTGCACGCATAGCAAGCAAAGCTAGCTTGAGTGAGAAAACAAAACGCAAGGCACTTGGAATCCTAAAAGAAGCTGAAGAGATAAAAATTTCTGCGGGCAAAGATCCAATGGGACTTGCTGCCGCAGCACTTTACGTGGCATGCGTATTAAACGGAGAAAACAAGACGCAAAAGGACGTGGCTGAAGCCGCTGGTGTCACCGAAGTCACAATTAGAAACAGGTACAAAGGACTCAAGCTTGCGCTAAAGCTGTAGGCTCTTTTGACCTGTAGTAGTTTATAACGCCCATGGTGATGGCTAGTATTCCAGTTATCAAAAGCAAGACTTCAAGTACACTAAGAAACGGACTTGAAAACTCGTTTGCAATAGGAGTTTGGTTTATCTCTGATGCAAAAAAGACATATGAAAATATGAAATAGTTTGTTGACCAGTGGATCAAAATTGCTGGTGCCAACCCGTATCTTACATAGACCCACCCTATTATTACACCAGCAATAGTAGCTTGAGCAACCTTACTAGGACTCCATGGTGTTCCTGTAATTATATGGGCAATTCCAAAAAATATTGCTGTTCCTATAATCAAGATTATCACTTTTTTGTAGTCTGTAATCTCAAGATTCTTTGAAGGATGCCAAAGTGATTTTAAAAAATATGATAACGAAACTTTATGGGAAAAGAGTGCAAAAAGTGGAAGACCGATAAGTAACATTCTAAATCCAATCTCTTCTTTTAAGGGAGAGACAGCAACATCAAAGAACTGAATTAGTCTATTTTGAAATTCAGGAGGTTCAGTATTGATTCCAGCACTTTGCTGTATTGAATCAATGGTCACAGAAAATACAATCAAGATTGAAAACCACGTTATCATACTAAGAAGTGAGTTGTCTTTTATATTGTGAAATCCTTCAGTCATCAGCGAATTAAGAGATTTAATAAAATTCTTGTGAGGACCTGAAAAGGAAATTGCAAACAAGATAATGTATATGCACCATACCACAACAAAGGCATCGCCAATCTCAAATTGTAGTGGTATCTTGAAACCTATGCCTCCAAGAAAGACATCCAAACCATCAAGCGGATAATCAAAACTTATCTCTTGCCCAATATTAGAATTAAAGACTACGTAGGCACCAAAAGGAAATGAAAGAATCATTATGCCAAAAATTATGGACAATATTGCAGAGTACGGAATCGCTACGTATCTTAGGAGTTTATCGCTTTTTAGCAAGGTCTAGTTTAATGCACTTCGATGCTTGCTTCAGGAAATCCCAACTTTACTAATGTTCCTTTGATTGTATCTCTGTGGTCACCTTGAAGGAGGATGTATCCATCTTTTACTGTGCCACCGCATGCATACTTTGCTTTTAGCTCTCTGACAACCTTCGCAAGATCATTCATCTTTGGATTGACTCCTTCGATCATAGTTCCTTTCTTTTTAAAACGTCTCTCCTCTAGGCGAACAACAATCTGAGTAGCATCTTTTTCAAGTTCACCACAGGCGCATAAATCATTAGGAAGTCCGCATGTATTGCAGATTACCGCCATTCAAAGTAAAAACTTGCTTTCCTACTATTAAGCCTTGTCTGTCTTTAGGTTTTTTACTTAGATTTGTAAACTAGATTTGTGTCCAAGGAACTTACCAAAAAAGCAGTAGAGATGCTTCTAAAAGGAGCAACCTTGGTAAGCGATCCTTGTCCTTACTGCAAGGGTGTGAGAGTCATTAAGGATGGTCATGCACTTTGTGTAAATTGCGGTAAGGAAGCAGAGGAAAAAAACATTCCTGTGCCAACAGAAAAATCTGATTTGGAACCACCCCTTAAAAAATTTGAACAAAAATTAAAAGATCTTTCTGAAGAGCTGGAGCACGAAAAGGATCATCAAAAGCAGCAACAGATCCTAAAATCAATAAACGATCTCATGAGTATTATAGAGAAACTCAAAAATAAATAGCGCAAAAGTTTTTATGTAAAACTCTAGCCTCCCAAAATACCATGAGTAGCAAGAAGAAATCAGCACCCCTGCCTGCCTCAAGTGCTGGTCTTTTGAGATTCTTTGAAGATGAGACTAAAGGATACAGAATTAGGCCAGAGATTGTGGTAGCCATTCCAAGTAGTCTGATAGCAATCTCATGGATTCTGAAAATATTCTTCCTACCATGACAAAAAACGCTGATAATGTATCACGTATTCATAAACGATACTCTCTAACTCTACTAAACCCATCATCACATTATCTATCACTTGTTATTTCTATCATGGTTGCATCAGCAACGGTGCTTCTTTCCTTATTTGCTTACTTTGATGCAGATGAAAAGATTTTGTTACATCTACCACTGACAATTGTGGCACTACTTGCAACTCAAGTTATTGATTATCGCTTGCTAAATACGCAACACTCAAAGATTGTTCATGCCTCCGCATTTGGAAATCTTTTATGGTTTGTAACCGTACTTGGTGGTTTCATATCTGCTTCACTGTTTTCTAAACCGCAGCTCTTGCCAATCTACATAACAGAAGGGATGTTTTTATTTGCAAGCTTTAGGATAGGAATTTTTACATCGGTCTTTGGTGCAAGAATGAAAAAGACTTGGATAATTTGTTTTATCCAACCGCTTGCAATGTTTTTTGCATTTGTTCCTTTTGAACTTTGGATTTCTATGCTTACCGACTTGAGAGCCATCACATACGGTCTTATCTTTTTGGTTTTAGGAACTGTATGGAGTATCCTGACAGATAGAGCTGGTGGATCAAAACTTGCAAGCACTCACAGAATATTGCAGGCATACATTGCAGCTTGGACACGAAACGACCCAACCAAGATGGAGGAGGTGATGGAAGAACACTCACAGAGATCAAAGGTCTCAACATTTCAAATCAAATTCAAGACAAATAACAATGAATTCAGACTTGTTTTGCCAGACATTCACCCAGGACCATTTCATCCTATAGGAGGAAGTAACATCACATATCAAATTTACAAGAACTTGAATTCGTCTGCTATGGTTATGCATAGTGTTTCTGATCACTCACTTAATTTGCCATCAAAAGCTCAAGTTGATGCTTATCTTGCAAGTCTTACTAATAGCTCTGTGATTCAGCAAGGCCACAAATGTACAAAACCTGTTATGGTCCAGATAAACAAGGCACGTGCTGTAGGAATGCTTTTTGACAAAACCGTTGTCATGATTCTATCACTTTCACCGCATGGGATGGAGGATCTGCCGCAATATGTAAAAAAAGAACTAGAGCAGTATGCTAAAAACCGTGGATTTGAAAAAATCCTGATAATAGACAGCCATAACGCCATGGGAGAAGAAATCTTGCAACAAGATTCTGACGATCTTCTCAAGGCAGCCAAGTCAAATCTTGACACCTTGATCACAAAAGAAGCATCTGCATTTGAAATAGGATATGCAAACTCTGAAGGACTAAAAATTGAAGCAGATGATCTAGGGCTTGGAGGAATTGGAATAATGTGCATGAAAATAGATGATGAGAAGTTTTTCTTAGCTTGGGTGGACTCTAACAACATGGAAAATGGATTTCGAGAAGAAATTGTAAACCGACTCTCAAAGGTTGGCTACAACTTGCTTGAGATATGCACATCAGACTCTCACTACAAGGCAAGAGAAGCACGAAACAAGCACGGATACTTTCCATTTGGAAGTCGTTCTGATGCTCAAGAGGTTTCCTCTTGGTATCTGAGTTTGGCAAAAAAAGCAGAGCAAAGCCTTTCTGCAGCCTCGTTTGAGGCGTTACATCATGAAACCGAGATCAAAGTCATGGGCACAAAGCAGCTTGAAGATTACTCCAAATCACTAGATCGTACTATGAGGCTGACTCAGGGCTTTTTGATTGGAACAACTGCATTCTTTTTCCTAACCATGTTCTAATGTATTAAGCTCGTCTAAATTTCCATAAAATTCATCACAAAATGAGTTGAGTTGAAATATTGGTATGATTGGAACCTTGTTGATAAATCTTATCTCCTCTTGATACAAAGTGACAATTGCAGGAACTGCTGCTTGCATCTTTTCTTTTGTGAGATAGTGTTTTGTTCGCTTAACTTGTTTTTTAACTGCCTTTCCAAGAGCAGACTGACTTAGTCTCTTCCAGTGTTTACAATCTATTAAAATTGCCACACCTGACTTGATTCCTACGACATCTATCTCCATTCTTGGTTTTGTGAGAATAAGATTTCTTGTTGTCTCAAAATCGCTTGAGTCTAAAATTTCTGCTACAAGAGATTCAAAATTTTTCCAGTCAAGCAATTTGGCAACTTCATCAATTGGCGCTCCCATCCTTATTGCCAAAAGACATGTCTTTAGCTTGTCATTTTTATCAAAATGTATCATGCCATCACTGAAAGTTCCTATTCCATTTTGCATAAAGTTGTCAAGTATTTTTCTTGCTGTTTCTTTATCTGTCTGAGTTGCCATGGAAAAATCCTTGACAGAAACACCTCCCGGAATTATTCCCTTGATTCCTCGGACTAGAGTTTGAAGATTCAACAGATGAGATTTAATTTTTGTTTATATATCGTTTTAAGCAAATCAAGTCATGAAGCTGATGCTAGTAGCCATACTAGCTGTCTGTGTTTTTAGTTCTGCATTTGCTGACAAAGGAACCTTTGTAGATAAGATCCAGTTTGTCCAGTATCTTGATGAGAATACTGCACTTGAAGAGGTGCGAAACGGAAATTTGGACATATACTACTACAGAGTTTCGTCTGACAGAATTGATGATCCCAAGTTACGGCAAGGTCTGAAGATATATGACTCAACAGGAGGGTCTTACAGTCTTCTTGTGAATCCAGCCGAGTCTGAAAAATTTAACCCCTTTTCTATAAGAGAAGTAAGGTTTGCACTCAATTATCTTGTAGACAGAGAACTAATTGTAAACGAGCTTCTTGCTGGATATGGGGTTCCAATGATCTCAGCCTACGGACCATTTGATCCTGATTATCTTTTAATTTTAGATGAGCTAGAGTCATTTAACTTTAGATATAACCCAAATCTTGCTGAAAAAATAATATCAGATGCTTTACTTAATGAAGGAGCACAAAAAATAGACAACAAATGGTTCTATGACTCAAAACCAGTCGAGATTGTAATTTTTATTAGAAGTGATGATCAGCTAAGAAAATCCATTGGCGAGATTCTCTCATCACAACTAGGAAAAATCGGATTTTCAGTCAAAAAAGATTTTGGGGATTTAAACAAGGCGTTTACTGTTGTATACGGCTCAAATCCAGCTGATCTAAAATGGAACCTGTACACAGAGGGGTGGGCAGGAAGGAGTGCATTTGTAAAATATGACTCGCTTGTCTCTGCCCAAATGTATTCGCCATGGTTTTCTAATATGCCGGGATTTAACAATCCATTATACTGGAATTACAAAAACGATTACATCGATTCTATTTCAAAACACATTTTCATAGGTAATTTCACTTCATCAGAACATAGAACCGAATTACTAAAAAAAGCAGCAAGCGAGGGTGTAAAAGAATCGGTAAGGATTTTTCTTGCAAGTAAGATAGATCAGTATGTTTCAAATGAAAAAATTGAAGGTGTGATAAATGACTTTGGTGCAGGCATCCCAAGTAGATTTACTCCAATTAATGTAAGGAGTGATTCTGATTCTATCACAATTGGTGTAAAGCAGATCTATCAAGGGGCTTGGAATCCTGTGGGTGGAATGGGTGATCTGTACAGCAGAGCTATATGGGATACCGTATCCGATCCAGGAATTTTCAAACACCCCTACATAGGTACTAGTATTCCAGTTCGTTCACAGTGGCAAGTTGATACTGCAGGACCTGCTGGTAAGCTAGCCGTTCCATCTGATGCAATAAAATGGGATCCAATGCAACAAAAATGGATTCAAGTTGGAGAGGGAAAACAAGCTACAAGCAAAGTTACATTTGATCTAAAATTTAGTAACTGGCATAACAGACAACCAATGGACATCAATGACATATTGTACTCGATTTACTTTTTGTATGAATGGGGCTCTGAACCACAAGAAAACGATAAGACATTTGATTCGGAGTATTCTCCAAAAGCAAACCAAGCAGCTCAAACACTAATTGCTATCAGAGTTATTGATAACGATACCATTGAAGTATACCAGGATTATTGGCATTTTGATGAAGCCGAGATTGCAGATTCTGCAGGAGTCTGGACCAGTATGCCTTGGGAGATATTTTCTGCCATGGAGAAGGCTGTCATTGACGGAAAGGTTGCATTTTCAAGATCAAGCGCAGTGGGCAAAAACGTAGGATGGCTTTCCTTGCTTGTACCAAATGACGCAAATATGATAAAATCATACCTGGAAGAATTCAAAAAAACAAGCTTTGTTCCTGCCGCATTGGTAGAGTTTGAGTCTAGTTCACAGTATTACGATTCAAGATATGACTCTACAATCTCATGGATTGCAAAAAATAATCACGCAATAATTAGTAATGGGCCATTTTATCTTGAAAGCTACTCACCAGAAGCTAGAACCATAACAACAAGAGCCTTTGATGATCCAACATATCCATTTGAAGCAGGTCACTGGAAAGACTTTGAAGAAGTCAAGCTCGCAAAAATAAACAAAGTTGATGTTCCGACCACTGTCACTATAGGAAAAGAACTGACAATTCCAGTCTATGTTGATTCTGATTCTACAGTTTATTACTATTTTACAAATGCCGATGGAAAGGTTGTAACCTCAGGAAAACAATCCGCCACTACCAATATTGACATTAAACTATCAGGAGAACAGACTTCACTGTTTAGTATTGGTGCAAATGATGTTAAGATATTTGCAGTATCAGAATCTGCCCTACGACCTGATATATTTCAAACAAGCTTTCTTGCAACACTTGGTGACAATAAAATAGTGTCTGAGAATTTAGAACTCGAAGCAGAATCTTTGTCTGTTGGTTCATTCTATTTTGAAGTAGCTGCAGTTATAGCTGTGTTGGTAGCAATTGCTGCATTTGTGATAGTGAGAAGAAAACGTAGGCAAGAATGAGATTATTAACTCAAATTTCTAACTAAAAGAAATGGGCTTCAAGCGATATCTTCTGACTAGAGCAGTAACGATGTTTGGAGTGCTTTTGGCTACTCTATTGGTTACAATAGCGCTTGTTGGATCTAACATGGACAACATTCTAAAACAAAGTGTTGCCTTTGAGATAAGACAGCAAGTTACTGAGAACAAGGCACTAGTTGAGAGCTTCAAGAGCCCTGAAGAACTGGATTCGTTTATAGCAAATCAAATTGAACAGAGAACAAAGGCATTGAGACTTGACCAACCGTGGTACTCGCCACCAAGACTTGGGCTCACCTTATACAAGATCTTGGTGTTAGATTTTGGACACGCAACATTTCTTACAAGCGACTCGGGGTCTTCAAATGTTAAAGATATCTTGCTGGAAAAGCTTCCAAGGACAATTTTACTTTTTACCACAGCTACTATCATCATTTCTGTCATCGGGATATTTCTTGGAGCACTTTCAGGAAGTAAGATAAACTCAAAGCTTGACAGAATAACTTCGACTTTTGCTGTAATAAGTAGCAGCTTTCCTGTTTGGTGGATAGGAATGTTGATGATCTTTGTATTTGCATTTGCATATCAAATATTTCCTGCCAGAGCAACGCCACTAATTCCAGTAACCGACCCGGCATATGTTGGAGCACTTCTATATCATATGACGCTCCCGCTTGTTACACTAGTACTGATAGGATTTGGCGCGTGGGCGTACTTGGTGCGAAACTTTCTGATTGGAATTTTGCAAGAAGACTTTGTGATGGCAAAACGAGCAATTGGTATCCATGAAAGAAAGATAATCTATACACATGCGCTCAAAAATGCCGCTCCCCCAATTGTAACTGTTCTTGCACTAAGCCTTTCAGGATCACTTGGTGGAGCCATCATTACAGAAGCCGTATTTGACTGGCCAGGAATGGGAAGACTGTACTTTGAGGCAATCAGCGTTCTTGACTTGCCTGTAATAATTGGTGCAACATATGTCTTGACTGCCTTTTTCCTTGCAAGCATCTTTCTTGCCGATATCTTGTATGGATATTTTGATCCGCGGGTGAGAACAGAATGAATACCTCAAATGAATTATGGCAAGAGTTTGCAAAAAACAAGGTAGGACTAGCAGGCATTGGTATATTGATACTATTATTTGCAATGTCTGCAGTTGCAGCCGCAACTGTTCCTATTGAGACTTTTAAAGAATGGAACAACCCAGCAAGCTGGATAACCTTTCCAAAATCATCACTTCCTGCTTGGGTAAACTACTTTCTTTCAGAAAAAATACCTGAACACAAGATATTACAAAACCCCCAAACTACATCTCAGACGATAGGAGAAATATCTGTCATATCGCATAGCTTTGCAGTTGATTATAACTACGATGGATTTCCTAGCGACTTTATCTATGAATATTCTGCAAGATATACTGGTGCACCGCTACTGCAGATCTCAGTAGTACGTCCAGATGGGATCAAGCTCGAATTAATCTCTACATCTCTTCCAAAATTATCAAGTGGGACCACATATCATGAGCTAATATTTTCGACAGATGACTCTGTGAAAAAAAATCTAAGAAAGAATGCGGCGAATTTTGCATTTCCAGTTGATTTACTGTCTGCCGAAGACGTTGTCTTTTCTAAAACTGATGTCAACAAAGTACTAAAGGGCCGTTACATATTTCAGGTAAATCTCTATGGGACTGACTCTGTTGATATACAGGATTCAAAATTCATTTTGGGTGGAAAGGTATATGGTCTGATAGGAACTGATGAGCTTAGACGTGATCTTTTAGTTGGTCTGCTGTGGGGCACTCCTCTTGCTCTCTTTATAGGAATTGCAGTGGCTGTTGGGTCTGTAGTAATTGGATTAATTTATGGTGTTTTTGCCGGCTACAAGGGAAAAAAGACTGATGAAGCAATGATGCGCTTCAACGATGTTATCTATGCTTTACCTGCTCTTCCACTCTTGATAATTTTGGCAGTGACTATAGGTAATAGCATATTTTTGATTGTAGGATTTTTGATGATCTTTGGGTGGGTAGGAGTAGCAAAGATCTCAAGAAGCATGGCTTTGCAGATTAAAACACTGCAATATGTGGAAGCTGCAAAGATTATGGGACAAAAAGACATCAAAATAATCTTCAAACACATCCTGCCTCAACTCCTGCCTTACACCTTTGCAAGCATAGCAATCTCGGTGCCTGCCGCAATAACAACTGAAGCAGGCCTTAGCTTCTTGGGGCTGGGCGATCCTACCTTTCCAACATGGGGGCAGATTCTTCATGACGCAAACAGTTTTGGTGCAGCAGCACGTGGTCTTTGGTGGTGGATTGTGCCACCAGGAATTATGATTGCAGTTACTGGTCTTGCATTTGTCTTTATTGGCAATGCTATGGATACCATAGCTAATCCAAAGCTAAAGCGCTAGGGCTTGAACTGACGTATTATTTTTATCACTTCATCGTTTAGCTTCAAAGTATAAGCAGCTGCATTTGGATCTGTATCTTGTGACAACATCTCTGCTAGCTGTGTCTTGTCCCTGCCTCTTTCATACATGCCTCCTGATTCTTTTATGCAGAGTGGGAACTTTTGCATCTTCAAACCATTTTTAGTAAGATAAGCAATGAATTTTTTGTAATTCTCTGGAGAAAACCAGTCTGATTTGGTTTCCTCACATACCATTATCCAAGTGTCTATAGTATTTTGAAATAATGCTTTTTTCCTAAGCTCTTCAAGAGTCATATTTTTTAAAAATGGTTATTACTAAAAGTCTGCTCTTTTCATCTTAGAACCGCAGCGGGGACAAGAACCGCCCTTGAATCTATTGCTACATGTAAGACAGACGTACTTTACACCTTGACTTTGGCCAAAAAATCCACTTCCCTCTCCAAAGGTTCCGCCCATTCTTTTGAGTGCTCTTCTTCTAAGAAATAGAGGAAAGACTATGAAAATTGCCAAGGCTGTGATCAAACCATATGGCCACGGTAAGAGCATCTGTAGGCCTATGCTGATGGCAAGAGATCCAAATAAGAAAATCAAGTAAGTCTTATAATTTATCACACTCAAGTTTGTTACAAAAACCTTATAAGTTTTTGTCATAATTTTTACTGACTTACCGTTATCGACAGGCTATTGCCATCTCTATCATAAGCAAAAATGTCATCATCCTCATATGGTGATTTGACAATTATTGAGACAAACCCAAAAAAGTTGTGTAGATCTGTAACTGACGGTCTGGCAGAACCAATTGGATGGGAATGGACTGTTCCTACATAGCTTGGATCAAAAGGCAAGAAAGAATGTGGAAAACCCGCAAAAGTAGACCCATGTTCTGCAAAGGGCGGAATGACAAGACCATCAACCACAACATTGCCTTTTTTTGATTTTCCACGAAGAATCAATATCCCTTCATTTGGATGATTCATCTTACAGTATGATAAGATTCCATCACGTACCTCTTTTTTTATGGTAACCGTACGTTGTAATTCTGATTTTTTGAAGATCATATGATGCTTTTATTTCACAAACTAATTAATCTTCAAAGTTACTTTTGATCCTATGGCATCTTTGAGTTTATTCTCAACCACAGATAAAAGACGTGGTATATGTTGTGTAGCCTCATTAATTTCATCTTGCAAGGCTCTTACTTTTGATTCGTCTTGCTCTTTTTTGGATCTTGCATTGTGAAGTTCTCTTTCCTTCTCTTCTAAGATTCTGATATCAAAGACCCCAAGTTTGTTTTCTAGCGCCACTCTTTTTTGTGAAAGGGCTTCCTTCATTTTCAGAAATTCGTCTAATCTGTTTATGGTTTCCTCGATTTGCTCTGCGGCTTTTTGAGAATCTTTGACTGAGACATTACCGGCAACTACTCCTTTTACTACGGCTTGTAATACTTCGATGATTGAATTTTTGTTTTCCTGCGTAATTGTTTCTAATGGATTTTCTATCATGGAATTCATTATTTTTTTGAGTGGTTTATCAAGAGATGAAATATAGCTATACTTACCAAGAGGCCGTGAAATCTTAGAAAACTGTAGATCGATTTCATATTTTATCTTGTCCCTTTCTGACGACAACGAATCAATTTCATTTTTTACATTCAAAAACTCATGATAGTCATTTTTCGATTTTAGAATCTGAATGCTGTCTTCTAGGGATTTGATCTTATTCTCGAGGTTCTGAATTTCTTTTTTGATTTCAACTAGTTGTACATTTTTTTCTTCCATCTCTCTTTTTGAATCAGCTATTTTCTTGGTGTCTTCCAAAGCACTTGAAACAGTTGACTCGAATTTGGCATGATTATCTACTATCTTTTGCAAATCGGCCTTGTTAGCTGCCATATCAGCTAGATTTTCCTTAAGCCTGTCTGCATATTTTCTTGCAAAAATATTCATCACTTTTGTATTTGCGCCTAAAATGTCGCCAATTCTTTTAAGAAGCTGCCCAACCTCGGCGTTTAAATTTACTATATCTGAATATTTTTCTGTCTTTGATAGATTGATTGCCGTCTCTTTTTTAATTCCACCTATTACTGCTTTCTTTCCTCTCTCTATAACAGATTGTAGATGTTTGTCAACTTCATCTACCTTTAGGTCGTCTTCCTCAAGCTGAGAAATTATGTCTATGATGTTTTTACGTCCCTTGTCTACTTGATCTCTGATTGATTTTGCATTTTGTGCAAGTGTTCCTAGTCGTCGGGCCTCATTTTCTTTTAATATTGTGTTTATTTCAGAAATTGAAACTTGTCTTTCTGATAATGATTCAACAGTGTCTTTTGTTGATTTTTTCTTTCCCCAACCAAAAACCATTACATAACTCCTTAGTACATACTAGAATTACAACGTTAAATATCACACTATGCAAATAATATTGTGAGCGATACCCGCTTCATAATATTTGGGCTGGTACTTGTGTTTGCGGGCTTTCTTATTTTAGGTATGTTTGGTAGATCGTTTCAAGAATTTACAGTTCAAGCAAATGAGTTTGGTGACTGCTTTGATTACACAGATGAAGGACATGCTATCCCAGTTAATTGTAATATCTTGCTCCAGCATAAGGCAATTTTATTTGGTGTAGTTGCTGTTCTTATAGGGCTTGGTATTGTTGCACTAATCAAGGGCGTGCGGGGCAGATGGGACCAGGACGTCAAAAACGACGAAATGGTTGGACCAAAAAGAGGATACTGATTTTACTGAAGCAAGAAACTCTACATAAATAATTATGATTCAGGCCAGTTCGAGCCACAATCAGGGCAGCTGCCTCTAAAACCATCATATTTCTCATCTGAATACTTGACAGCTTGCTCTGAGCCACAGACGATGCATTGTATTTTGATTGCTTTTTTCATGAAGATTTTCTCCATTCCATTCTACCGACTTAATCCTTCAAGAAATCCTTGGACTGGTTTTAGAAAAGTAAATTCCTCCAGCTGTTTTCTAATTGATGTGACAATATCAGAATGAGAATTACCAGATAACTCCTTTAGCACTCTGCTTAGATATTCCGGTTTTTCATAGCATTCTCCTATGCGACATTTGTATTTATTGAGTAACTTCGTACTAACTTCCTTTAGTGTGGGGCTACCAATCTCAAATAATGCCCGTTCTATAGCCAAACTTACTAGAGTCTTGTTTTGAAAGTTGTTGCGTGCTACGCCATATGTTGGGTAAGGGAATTTAAATCCAATAGAGTATTGTTTTATTTCTTCGAGTCTATAATATTCTGTACCCTTGACAATTTGATACATATCTCCTCCCATGATAATAGAATTTGGTACAGCCTTGCAGTTCATTTTTGAGCACATGTTTACTGTCGGTCCAAATATGTCCACACATGGTGAACTGGATGATCTAGCCATCATTATCGTTCCATAATCAATACTGACTCTATAGTCCAAGGGTGGCATTCCTTCTGCCTCTAAACTGCTGTTAATAGAATCATGTGCATCGATCATGGCTAAACTACACTCAAGGCACTGCATGAGTGCATACTTACTTTTAATATCTGATGTTTCTGGGAAATAATACAAAAGACTATCACCCACATTCTTGACAACCACGGCACCAAATCTTCTTGCAATAAGGCTCATAGTGTTAAGAAACGTGCTGTAATATTTCGCTAGTTTTGAATTTGATAACATTGTAGAGATCCTTGTGGAATTTACCATGTCTACAACCCCTACACAGCAATTGCAACAATTTTCAGAAAACGTGATTTCGTCTACATCAGTCCAGCTTCGAAACATAGGCATCTGATTCTCATATTTAGGAATTATGTCCTTGAAATTTCTGATATTTTCAGGCATTATTCCCATATCTAAGAATAAGAAAGTAGTAGTTGATAAATATATTCATTAAAAATCGTTTTACTATATATAGTTTATGATAAAATTCTTGAAATTGGGAATTAAATCCAATATCAGTTAATTTTGAATACAATTGTTGAGAAAAACTATCCGCCAAGTAGATAACTGATCGAGGCATTATTCCCAATATAGAGATATGATTATAAAGCCTACTGAGTATGCCATTCATGTGAACGCGTTAGATAAACTACTAGCAGAGGCACTGGCATCTGTAATAAAGGTGAAACTAGGTGCCAAAACCTATCAAAAGGTAGAGGATAGGCTACGTGAAAGATACGGTTTGACTGTTGTTGAAGCCATTAAAGATTTTCATACGCTTGATGCTACGCTAAGGGAGTTTTTTGGTGCAGGCGCTGATAATTTAGAAAGAGACTTTTTGGACCATCTCGTATCACTTGACACTAAAAAGGGTCAGCCATGGGTTACTATAGAGAATCCAGATCTTGCTAGATTAATTTTAGAGTCCTATGGCAATAGAGAAAAGAAGATGATTTTGGATGCTGCGCTCAAAAAGCCCAACGTTATACTAGAGATCCTAGAAGATTGTAAAATTCCAAAATCATCAGGATATAGAATAATTAATGAATTGGTAGAAGATGGATTGCTTGCTGAAGAAGGATACACTACCGCTGAAGGAAGAAAGGTAAGCCTGTATACGGCATTATTTAAGAACGCCAATATTGATATTCAAAACGGAAATCTTGTTGTAAAAGTCATGCTAAAAGAAAACATCCTACATGAAAGCTATCTAGTAAAGATCCTTCTTACCCCCGCAGGTGATAAATCGAGTGTATCGCTTCAGCTCATTGCATGAAAGCTACCTAGTAAAGATTCTCTTGACCCCAACCGCGGTCCACTAATGCATCTTTGGTAGATTCGCTAACACATGCCGCAGAACCATCATGAACGTTTAAGATTAGCTCCAAACCCTCTTTGCAAACTACATATTCAGGCAATACCCAATTTTTCATTTGTTTTGTAGGAGAAAGGATTACATCAAATGACTGGATCCTGTTTGCTTCACGAATTCCTGAAAAATACGCACCGTGAACTGTGGCAGGATACTTTACTTCTGTTGCTTCACCAGCAAAAAAGACTTTGTTCATAACGGGTTTAGACAATTCATAAAACTCATCATTTGTAGAACCTACACCAGTATACGAATACGCTCCTCTTGTAAATTCACTGGAGCCCCATTTCGTAACCTTTGTGTATAGAGGTTCTGGAACTATCTTGTCATCTTTTTCATAGATCTTTCTAAGAATAGACGTTCCTTCTGCAACGATTTCTTCATCAGGTTTGTCTTCTATTTCAAGTCCATATTTTCCAGAATTGAATGCTAGAAGAATAGGTTGATCGGTAACGTGGTGTAGGTTCGCAAAATAGACCCAATGACCTTTCTCTTCTGGAATGCGAACAACCCAATCGTATTCATCGTCCCAAAAGACCTCTGGAAAAATAAAGTAGACCTTGTTTAATATGCCCATTTCCAGATTTTCTATTGCCTCCAGCTTACTTGTAGGTAAAGCTGGAGAGAACTCTACATCACCATTTTTCAAAACGCCAAGTGGAAGTGTACTTATCACATATTTTGCCTTGAAAGTTCCCTTGCTGGTACTAACACTGACTATTTGTTCATTGTAATCTATTTTGTTAACGACGTGTTCTAGTAATATTTTATCAACGCCAAGTTCTTCTGCTAAGCCATCGGAAATCTGGTCATAACCATCAGGAAAAATAACCTCTCTTCCTTCCATCTTATACCCCATTTCTTCAAAAGAAAGAAGTGACAAGTCAGATGCATCAGCCCCATACTCGCCTTCAATATACCAAACTACAGTAAACAGAAAATCCTCTAACTCTTGTCCTGATAGATTTTCACTTTGAACAAATTTGTCTATGGCTACTTGGAGAGAAACATCTTTGCCATTACTGGTAATGATATTTTCGCGCTCATCTTGGTAAAATTTTACAAATTTTTCATAACGCTTAGATATATTACAGTATCTCTGATAATCGACTGATTCATTACAAATCAAATTGCCTTCTTCATCGTAATGATTTTCATCATAAGCGTAAACTAAAGTACCATCGTTATCATAGAGAACGATCGACTCTTCGTTATCAAAAGGGATTGTCTCTGCACCATATTTTTCAGCAAGGTGTGTAATGGGGTTTTTATCTATGCCGTGTATCCATGAAGCTTCTATGTCAAGTGCTATATCATTCCAGCTACGATCAGTGAAAAGCCTACCGCCAATTCTGTCACGAGCTTCTAGTACCACTACATCATATCCACTGTCATCCAAATAGTCTGCAGCAGCAAGGCCAGAAATGCCAGCCCCAATTACAATAACATCATATACTTTTTCTTCTGCAGACGCAAATGTTGAAGATAAAGTGAAACTAAAAGCAACACACAGAATTACTATGATTATTGTTTTTTTTGGCATCACGTTGTAAGATGCTTTTGAGAAGCCATTAGATAAACATGATCTTAAGATGGCATGTAACATGAGACGATTCTTTCTGATATTTGCTACATTGGTTAAAGGGAGAATGAGCTTAAGTATAACTAGTAAACATAAGATACCGATTAGATAACATTGGAGTCACAAAAAGAACCTCCGAAACTGTCAAGCAGTATAAACTATTACGTTATAGCTGTCATCTTCGTCGCTATTTTGGCGTATAGTGTTGGAAATGCAATAGAGCCTAATATTGATTCACAGCTGGACTTTTTTGAGGCAGCTCTTATGTTGGGTTTTGCTGCCGCATCAATCTTTGCCTTTGTTATTGCAAAAAGATATTGGGGTTCACAAGTTTTTGGAAGAGCATATCTTTCTTTAGCTTTGGGATATGCTGCCTACTTTATAGGCTGGCTTCTTTGGTTTATTTACGAGATCTTCTATCAAGTAGAAAATCCATACCCTTACTGGCCAGATCTTGGGTATTTTGCATTTTATCCGTTTTCGATTTATCACCTGAGAACTAACATACATTACTTTAAGCGAAAATTAAACACAAGTCAAAAAATCATAATTTTTGGCATTCCTGTTGGCGTGACAATAGTTTACGCATTTTTTGGACTTGTTCCAATTGAGGCACCGGAGGGAATTGCCACTCTTACAATTCAACCAATCCCAGAGTATGATCAACTTTTCTACAAGGAATATTTTGCAGGATTAGCATTCATGTTTGCAACAACACTAGTATTTTCTTATGCAGTGGTAGGCGCACAAGTCTTTCGTGGTACTGTACTTGGAAATGCGTGGGGGCTCTTGCTTGTTGGATTTGCTTTAAACACATTTGCTGATGTTAGATACTACTTCTTTGAATTGTTTGGAATCTTTGATAGGGCAGACATTTCAACTGGCTTGTGGATGGCAGGAACTCTTGTTGTGTGCTACGCCTTATACAAACATAGGGAAATCTGATACTTGATGGAGAATGATAAATTTAGCATTACGACATTATGCAGTAGTTGTAAGAAAATAACATGCTGTACAAATTTTTTCCCACCACTAGTGTATCCAAGCGATCTAGACAGACTGAAACGTAGTGGAAAACCAGAAGATGATTTTTTAAAGATTGTCAAAATCAAGGAAAGAGCTGTAAAGACTGTAAAAAAGAAGGAGAATTCTATGAATTGTATATTTTGGGATGAAGAAAAGAGGTTGTGCTCAATATATGAAAACAGACCTTTTGACTGCAAAATGTTTCCTTTTGATGTGTTTTGGACTAGTAATGAATACCGCTGGATTGTTTATTCCTGCAATCCTGATAGTGACTGGACATGGTGTGAAGAATATCTGCAAAAGTTAGAAGCTGATCCACAATTTAGTGATATGATGAAAAACAACGAAA
The DNA here is from genome assembly GCA_050749365.1 of Nitrosopumilaceae archaeon. Taxonomy (GTDB): domain Archaea; phylum Thermoproteota; class Nitrososphaeria; order Nitrososphaerales; family Nitrosopumilaceae; genus JBBDNF01. Next base: position 108 of record JBOGRG010000130.1, on the reverse strand, counting down.
CCATTCGTCTGACTTCAGAAAGTGTAGAGAGTCTTGCAGATATAGAAGAGCCACCTTACGCGATATTGAGGAAAGTTAACTGGAAGGCATAGAGTATTCTTTGTTCTT
>JBOGRG010000129.1:0-1362 GCA_050749365.1 Nitrosopumilaceae archaeon | reverse complement strand
ACATCTCGTGCAGCATCTGTCCTTGTTGTTATGGCCCAGATGACATCATCCATGTCGTGTACATTGACATCATCATCTACGACAACGAAAATTTTTGTCAGTGCAAGCTGACCCAAGCCCCACAAACCCATCATTACTTTTTTTGCCTGACCTGGATATCTCTTCTTTATTGAAATAATGGCCATCCCTTGAAACCATCCAGCAGCTGGCATGGCAAAGTCAACAACCTCTGGCTGGAACATACGAATCAGCGGAAGAAAAGAACGTTCTACTACCTTTCCAATAAAGGCATCCTCTAAAATTGGCTTGCCAACTATTGTTGTAAGATAAATCGGCTTTTGCCTTCGCATTATTCCTGTTAGAGTAAACACTGGATACGGCTCCGGTGGAGTATAATATCCAGTATGATCACCAAATGGACCTTCCATTCTGATATCTGCAGGATCCACATAACCCTCCAGTACAAGCTCTGCATTTGCAGGAACTTCTAGATCAACTGTCTTGCACTTGACAGTCTTGATTCCCGTCTTTCTTACTATACCTGCAAAGACGTACTTGTCAAGCCCTTCAGGAACTGGCGCAACTGCAGAAAATACTGTTGCCGGGTCAGCACCGATTATTACAGCAACCTCGATTTTGTCACCTGTGTCTTTTTTTATGTCATAGTGATGTGCACCTCGCTTGTGCTTTTGCCAGTGCATTAGTGCATGTGTTTTGTCAAGCACTTGCATCCTATACACTCCAAGGTTTCTAATGCCAGTCTCTGGATGCCTTGTAGCCACAAGACCAAAAGTAATGAATCTTCCAGCATCCTTAGGCCACGTCTTCAATATTGGCAGCTTCTCAAAGGACGGCGCGTCGTCAAAAAGTTCCGTAACCGGTCCGCTTTTCTGCAACTTTGGAGCAATGTCAGTCATCTTGGATAGTTCAGGCAATTTTCTTAATTTATCAAAAAGACCGCTAGGAATTTCCATTTTTGTCATGTCGACTATTCTCTGACCTATCTCCGTAAAATTCGAAGTCTCAAGACCAAGCTCCAGTCTTTTGAGTGAGCCAAACGCATTTCCTAAAACAGGCATGTCGTGGTTTTTTACGTTTTCAAAAAAAAGCGCAGGTCCATTTGAATACATTACCCGTCTTAAAATTTCAGCAATCTCCAAGTCTGTGTCAACTTGAGTTTTTATGCGCTTTAGTTCGCCAGCTTTTTCCAGCTTTTCTACAAACTCGCTAAGATTTTCTATAGGCACAACTTTACTGAATTTGGTGATCGTATAAGCTTAACTGGATTTGTGCACAAAAACGAGTAAAAGTTTTAACAAAAGGGCGTTAATTATGTCTGAGGTAAAATTTCATAAAGTGAGC
>JBOGRG010000128.1:0-1147 GCA_050749365.1 Nitrosopumilaceae archaeon | reverse complement strand
TCAGAGTTTGGTAAAGTGGCAAATCCCTCCAAAAGTTCTCTTTGAATTGTTATTGTTTCATCAAGAGCATTTTTTATACTATCAGCGTTAAATGGAATAAGATCATCCATCTTTCCATTACCATACGTCTCCACATATTTCTTGAGTAGCGAAAAAACAAAACGGGGTGCTATATCCAAAAGCGTTAGCATTACTTTTTTGAATTCTTTGTCTTTTGAATTAGAATTTTTTTCAAAAAATTTACTCATTATTTTTATTCTATCCTTTTCCAACTCGTCAAGAGATCCAGCTACAACCATACCTCCATCAGTAAGCTGATAGTATGGCACTCCTTGTTCCTGTAAAGCCTTTGGACCACGCCTTAGAGGCAACCTACCAGCTTCTTCTACAATTTTAAGTGGAAGAAGAATTTCATCTAAATCTCTAAAAATTCCAGAGTAGATATTTTGCCAAACAGTACCATTTTTCTCAGCAAGCTTGTGAGCTATGGCAGTTCTTGTTTTCATTAGGGGGCTAGACTCTGTTGCAAGATGAATGATGATTCCTCTTTGACGCACTGCCTCTCCTGTAAGTTCTTCTCTTTTGGTCTTGAATGTCTCAAAAACAGACAATCTTGGATTGGTTTTTCGTGATTTCATAAACCAAATAACAAATTTTTTTCAGGCGAATTTTTTGAATTTATGAATTTCTGTATGGGACTTACTGCAAGATTCAAGTAGACATGATATAAAATACACATTTTATGATAGTATCATTATATACCTAAATATAACAATTTACGCTTTTGGTGTCTACAGCACCTCAATCCTTATATAATTTACATCGTTTTTCACTTTAATGGTTACGAAGAATCGCAACTTAGCAATACTGCTAGTTGTAGTAGTAGCCGTGACGTCTGTAGCTTCTATTGGGCAAGCGTATGCTCAGATGGTTACAGATACAGACGCAGGAATGATCTATACTGGCAATGCTGCTGAATGTTGGATGGACAGCGACGCAGATGGAGTAATGGATACACCCTGTGCTATTGATTCAGGACACACTGCATTTGTGTACACAGCAACAACACTAGTCCTTTGGATGACACCTGGTGTAGCGTTCTTCTATGGCGGTCTTTCACGATCCAAGAATGCAGTCAACACAATTG
>JBOGRG010000127.1:0-6863 GCA_050749365.1 Nitrosopumilaceae archaeon | reverse complement strand
CATTATCTACAAAGACACACTTGAGTCTCTTTCCTATCGCTTTTTGAATCAAGAGTGCAGCTACTGTCGAGTCTATTCCACCACTTATGCCGCACAAGACATTGCCTTCAATTTTTGAAATTTCATCCATGGTTGTTTCTATGAAATTTTGCATGGTCCATTCTTGTTTTGCGCCACAGATGTTTATTGCAAAGTTTTTCAAAACTTCTGTTCCTTTTTCTGTGTGTACTACTTCTGGATGGAACTGTATGCCATAGATCAGCTTTTGTCTGTTTGCAATAGCTGCAGCGTAAGAGCTCTCAGTGTGACCTATGATCTCAAAGCCACTTGGGATTTTTTCTGCAGCATCCCCATGACTCATCCATGCTCTTATGGATTTTCCCATGCCCATGAACAGATCAGAGTCGTTGTCTACAGTAAGAGATGAAGAACCATACTCCTTATTTGCACGTTTTACCTTTCCACCAAACTTGTTTACAATCAGCTGGTGTCCATAACAAATTCCTAAAACTGGCAATCCAAGTTCAAATATGCCATTATTTGGTTGTGGTGAATCACTATTGTAAATACTTGCAGGGCCGCCAGCAAAGATGATGCCCTTCGGATTTAGTTTTTTGAGCTCTTCAAGTGATATGTCAAAGGGTACAAGCTCAGCATATACAGAAAACTCACGAATCCTTCTACAAATTAAATGACTGTACTGAGATCCAAAGTCTAAAACAACTATCTTGTCCATAAACTTCACTTTTTCGAATTCTCAATCATACGAGAAAAAGACCAAGATGCTGTGTTTATTATTTCATTTACTCTTTCTCTTTCACGATAGTTTTTGATCAAAATTTCTCTAATTGTATTTCCATCTTTGTTTATAATGCAATTGATCACTGAATTTGGTTCTATCTTCCCATTTTGGACATCTAAATTATCTTTGCTTTCCATTCCACCTATTATTCTGCCTAGGAAAAATGATTTGAAAGGATGCATCTCTACATCTAGCATTATATCCTTTGATGGAACAATCACAACCTCATCTGATGTGACATGTGCATTTGCAATAATTGTATTGTCACTATTTTTGATCGGTATTACGGAATCTTCTCTGTGTTGTAGTGCAGAATTTTTGTCTTGGCTAGTTCTCAGGTAAGATGCTTTACTAAAGCTTGATTGCTTTAGAATCGAATCCAAAATTGCAAGATTGTTTTTTAGTTTCTCTACCTCACCTTGGCGCTTTTCAATTTCCTCGGAGATCCACTCTTTTAACTCTAAAATATTGCGTATCTGCTCCTCGGAATAGTCCATGTTTTTTTAAATGATCTATGGATAATAAATATTAAAACAACTCATCTTGAGATGATCTTTTCAAGATTGGTAATGCCTATCTTGCTAAACCCCTTGATTGGTTTTGAGATGGTATATAATCCAGAATTGTCCTTCGAAGCAAGCCACTCCAAAAGCTTCTTGCCTCGTTTTAGCTTTTTGATTTTGGTACGTCTATTAAAGATCCTTTCTTTTGAATATCTGCCTATTTTAGTTCCAAAATCCATTCCAAACAAAACTATTTTTTTTGCACTAAAATGTTTGGCAAGAAATACACATCTATCGCCGTCAGTAAATCCACCAAAATTATGAATTTTTCCAAAAGGTCTTCCTTGTGTTGTTCCTATACAGAATTTAAATGCGGTTGCAAGATGTAATTTTTTCATATTATCTCCATGGGAATGTACTATCATGATTGCGTCTCCTTTGCCTGCTTTTTTTAGAAATTGTTGATTCCCATCAAGATCTGTAACTACGATATTAGGCCAGATCTTATTTTCAATTAATGCCTTAGTTGCTCCATCAGCAACGATCTTTGTTATTTTTTTGTATTTTTTCAGTATTCGTATAGACGAAACAAGAGAAGGACCAGCACCAACAACAAAGACAGTCTTGTCTTTGATCATTTTTTCTAACTTTTTAATTGGAAACTTTGTTTTCAAAATAGAGTTTAAAGTCCTAGCAGATTCCCAGTCCATTTTTCTGCTGTACTGAAACTCTTTTAAAATTTCAGAGTATTTTTTCTCCCACTCTTTTAGTTTCATGTAAATCTAAATGTAGAGGGGGTCAATCATAAACCATGTGAGTAAGTTAGGTTCAGTTTCAGTTGGTGGTTCTAATCCTGTAAGAATAATGGGGATAATAAACGTCAGCCCAGAATCATTTTTTAAAAAATCTATCATGACACAAAAGGAAAAGATCTCTAGTACAGTAAGAGAAATGGAGGAAGAAGGAGCAAACCTTGTAGATGTAGGTGGTATGTCTACTGCTCCCTATCTAAACACAGCAATATCAGAAAAAACCGAGTCAGAGAGAATAACTCGGGCAGTCAAAATAATTCAGAATGTATCTAATCTTCCAATTTCTGTAGACACATGTAGATCCAAGGTTGCACAAGCTGCACTTGAACTTGATGTAGATATAATCAATGACATCTCAGGACTAAAGTATGACAAGGATATGCCAAAGGTTGTCGAAAAACACAATCCATCGCTTGTACTGTGCGCCTTCAGTAAACACTTGGTAAAAGGAAATCAGTTAGTGCAGACAAGGAAACTTTTGCGACAAAGTATTACCATTGCCAGATCTGCTCACATTCCAACTAACAATATAGTAGTAGATCCCGCCATAGGCTTTTTTAGAAAAAAAGGAAAAGGAAAATTTTTTACTAGAATAAATTCTGATTGGGTTAAAAGAGATCTTTTAATTCTAAATAATTTGGATTCACTCAAGCTAGGATATCCACTACTTGTTTCCGTTTCAAACAAATCATTTATTGGAAATTTATTGAAAATAAAAAATCCTGCTAACAGACTTTATGGTTCTCTTGCAGCAGAGGTGGTAGCCGTTCTAAATGGTGCTGACATTATCAGAACACATAACGTAAAAGCCACAAGAGAAGCAATTCTTATTGCACAAAAATTATCTCATCGTTTCAGGAAAGGCTTATAACACATTTCAATTCTAGACTAGAAGGTTTAGTTGGAAATACGAGAGGGACTGACGTTTGACGATGTGCTCCTTGTTCCTAAACGTTCCAGCATAGCTACTAGATCTCAGACCAACCTACAAACCAAGCTCTCAAAAAACATCTCACTTAACATTCCTATAATCAGCGCAAACATGGACACGGTAACCGAGTCCGCTATGGCGGTTGCCATGGCACGTGAGGGTGGTATTGGGATAATACACCGTTTCCTTACAATCTCAGAACAGGTAAATGAAGTACTCAAAGTCAAGCGTTCTGGAAGTGTGATGATAGAAAATCCATACTTTATCAAGCCAAATCAAACTGTGAAGGATGCCATTAACTATATGCGAGAAAAGGAAGTCTCTGGTCTTTTAGTTACTGATCAAGACTCTAAACTAGTTGGAATATTGACAAGACGTGATACCATGTTTGAATCAGATACAACAAAACTTGTAAAAGATGTCATGACAAGCGATCTTGTAACTGCCAAGCCAGGAATCAGTATGTCTGAGGCAAAGGAGATTCTACGAAAAAACAGAGTAGAAAAACTCCCACTCGTTGATGAAAAAGGATATGTAAAAGGCCTGATAACAAGCAAAGACATCATAAATATTGATAACTATCCTGCCGCTTCAAAGGACAAAAAAGGAAGGCCACTAGTGGGAGCTGCCGTTGGGGTAAAAGGTGACTTTATGGAAAGAGCAGAAGCATTACTTGATGCTGGTGCAGATGTAATTGTTGTAGATATAGCACATGGTCATAGTGACAATGCATTAAATACAGTTCGCCTGATCAAAAAGGCCTTTCCAAATTCTGAACTAATAGCAGGCAATGTAGCAACATCTCAAGGAACCGAAGATCTAATCAAGGCAGGCGTAGATGCGGTTAAAGTTGGAGTAGGCTCTGGCTCTATATGCATAACTCGAGTAATTACTGGTTCTGGAGTTCCTCAGCTTACTGCAGTTCTTGACTGCGCAAAGGTAGGCAAAAAGCATGATGTCCCAATAATTTCTGATGGGGGAGTGAGAACATCTGGAGACGCAACAAAAGCATTAGCGGCAGGCGCCTCTACAGTTATGATAGGAGGCATCCTTGGTGGAACAGATGAAAGTCCCGGTTCGCCGGTAATGAAAAATGGGAAGAGATTCAAAATATACAGAGGTATGGCATCGTTTTATGCTTCACTTGGCAGAAAGTCCAAAGAAACTGGAAGTGTATCCATAGGTGAAGATCTGAACGATTATGTTGCAGAAGGAGTGGAGGCAATGGTTCCGTACAAGGGAAGTGTGACCGATATCATAAAACAGCTCACTGGTGGAATCAGATCTGGATTAAGTTATTGTGGTGCAAACACCATCGCACAGATGCAAGAAAACGCAGAATTTATGAAAATGTCGAGGGCAGGTTTTGTAGAAAGCCAGTCACATGATGTAGATTTGATGTAGTTCACTTTTAAATATAGTATAGAAATTATTTTTGTTAGTGTTTAGCAAAAAGACCGCAATTGGAATAGGAGCTGGCAGTATCATAACTGCACTAGGAGTAATTAGTTTAATTCTTTCAATTGGACTCCAAACTCAATCAATTGATGAAACAGTAGATATTGGACAAAATACTGTTTACCAATTTAACGCACAAGAAAACTTTCATGAAATACTAAATGTCACTGGAAGTTCATTTCATGTAAAGATAGAAACGCCAGGCGATGGGCCACAGGTAGACGGAGATTTCAAAAACGAGAAAAGCTTTGACTGGTATAGCCTTGTAGAGGGACAACACAGAATCACAATTACCAACACTGGTGGTTCTGTTGTACGAGTATTTGGCACGCTTGAATTTACAAGTGATCCAATCCTGTTCACATACCATATGCTTGTAATAATAGCGGGCGTCATAATAATTGGAATAAGTGCGGGCTTTACAGTACGAAAACCAAGAGGCTTTTAGCTTAGCTCTGCACGTGGATACGACCCAAGTACTTTAAGAAATAGTGTATTCTCTTTTATCTTTCCTAGTGTATCTTGCACATGATAATCGCTTTCATGTCCCTCAAAATCAACATAGAAATTGTATTCCCATAAAGTGTTTTTTGTTGGTCTGGATTCTATCTTTGTCAGATTTATTTTATTTGAATTGAATTTTTCAAGGATGCTATAAAGTGCACCAGGAACGTGCTTTATGGAAAATATTATCGAAGTCTTGTCCTTTGTTGTTTTTCCTTGTCTTTTCTTTGCAAGTAGCAAAAATCTGGTGTAGTTATTTACATTGTCTTCTATTCCCTCTTTTATGACAGGAACTTTGTAAATCTCAGCAGCCTTCTTGCTTGCTATGCATGCTGAACTGTTGCTTTTTAGTTCAAGTAAAATTTTCACACTTCCTGCAGTGTCGTACGTAGGTATTGCCTTTAGTTTATGTTCCTGAATAAATTTTCTGCATTGTCCAAGTGCCTGTGGATGTGAGTACACAGTATCTATTTTTTCTAAACTTTGAAATCCTATCAAACAGTGTTTGATCCTGTAATAAATTTCGCCCACAACGTTAAGACTGGTTAATAAGAGAAGGTCATAGCTTTCACCCACACTGCCTTCTAGTGAATTTTCAACAGGAAGAATAGAATAATCTGCATTGCCTTTTTCTGTGGATTCTAAAACATCGTAAAACGTAGGATATGGTATAGTTTCAATCACATCTTTGAAAAAGTAGGACGCAGCTGCTTCACTATATGCGCCTCTTTCTCCTTGAAATGCAACTCGAGGCATTGTTCTTACTTGGAACCTAGTTTTATAAAATCGCCGTTTCCAAAGTTGCTTGAAAGCTTTCTTTCTTCAATATATCCACAATCAACACACTTTACGTTACCGCCTAATGCAACTACTTTGCCTGCACATTTGTTACACTGTGTAAACAAAACCCCAAGCTCAGGTTCATGGATTGTGGCATGTATTGCTCCGTTTAGATGGCTAATCACTTTTGCTATGACGACATCACTTACTCTAGCAATGATTCTTTTCTTGGCACCCTTTGCTTGGCAAATGCATTCAAGTCCAGAGTGTGTTGGTTTGCCATTTATGTACAGCATGGTAATTGCAAACATGTTATTCATCAGAGCAGCTACATAGCCTATGACCAAGTCATTTACTTGCGGAACTGCCGGTGATTTGAATTGATTAATTTTTGCGATGCGACGAGTTTTATCAAATTCTTTTGTGCCTATTACGACTGATCTTATTGTGTGACCATCATCAAAGGTATTGTTGCCAGTTTCAAACTCTTCTATGATTGCAACCTTGTCTCCTGGTAGAGTTAGTTTTTCAGACAATGTGTGAATTTTGAAGCTGCTGATTATAATTGTTTATAGCCAGTGCGGAATTTGCAAAAAACCTTCGATATTTTCGTTTTTTAAGAGCTTCAAAAGTGCATTTGCTTGTGGTGTAGAAAGAACCGGCTTGTGGAAATGATTGTCTATAGATATTCTAGGGCAAGCAACTTGGATGAAGGCATCAATTCCTTTAAGATTACCAAGTCTCTCGTCAGTTATATCGGTGAGTGCAAAGAGCTGAACCTTTTTGCCCGCTTTCTCAAGTTCCTTTTTGAATTTGAGGGCAGTAGTCTTTGAAAACTGACCTTCTTTTAGACCAACTATGATTCCAAAGGTTTCTGCCTCAACTGCCTTGTATACTGCAAGAATTGATTTTTTTTGCAGTTTTTGAGCAAACTCTGTTACCTCTCTTATCTCATCAAAATATGGATCCAAGATGTATGTTGGCTTGCCTGTGGATAGGGCTATGCCAGCAGCATGAAAAGTACTTTGACCCAAAAACACATTTGCATCTACATTGTCTTTTGTTTGTGATGT
>JBOGRG010000126.1:0-1398 GCA_050749365.1 Nitrosopumilaceae archaeon | reverse complement strand
ATACAAGGAGTCTTTGAAGACGGGCAAGACTATTAGACAACTTGTCATCTCACAGGGATTGTTAAGCGAAAAGGAAGTAAAGGTGCTTTTGGGATAAAAATGGCAAAGATCTGGGTCGAAGCATATGGTTGTTCTGCAAGCTTTGCAGACTCGGAAATGATTTCTGGTTTGATTTTAAATGGTGGCCATACTCTTGCTCAAAGCTCGTCTGACTCGGACCTGAATCTCATTGTCACCTGTTCTGTCAAAGACGCAACTGCAAACAAGATGATACACAGGATAAAAAAGCTAAAATCAAAACCACTTGTTGTTGCTGGATGTCTGCCAAAGGCTGAAAAATCTACAGTTGAAAAGTTCAGCTCAAGCGCAAGCCTACTTGGACCAAATTCTTTAGGAAAAACTCTTGATGTCATCAACTCCACTTTACATGGAAAAAAGCGAATCGAGCTTGCAGACTATGACTTGACAAAAGTTGGCCTTCCAAAAGTTAGATTAAATCCAGCGGTAGGAATAATTGAGATTGCAAGTGGTTGCATGAGTGAGTGCACCTTTTGCCAGACTAAACTGTCAAAAGGAGAGTTGCACAGCTACAGAATTGGTGACGTAGTACGTCAGATAAAGCACGATATCAACGATGGTTGCAAGGAAATCTGGCTTTCATCAACTGATAATGGTTGCTATGGATTTGACATAGGAACGGATCTGCCAGGACTGATAAATGCGGTGGGCGAGATAGAAGACGATTTTATGATTCGGGTAGGTATGATGAACCCAATGTACATGCCAAGAATTCGTACTGGCCTTTTGAAATCATTTGAAAATGACAAAGTCTTCAAGTTTCTTCACATACCAGTTCAGAGTGGAAGCAACAACGTCCTAAAAGTTATGAGGCGCGGTCATACTGCCAATGTATTTAGGGATACAAGCAAAATATTCCGAAAAAAGTTTGAAAGATTTACAATTTCTACCGACATTATTGTAGGATTTCCTTCTGAAAGCGAAAAAGACTTTGCAGAAACAATAGATCTCATAAGAGAGACCAAGCCTGATGTGATAAACCTCTCAAGATATAGCGCAAGGCCAGGCACAAAGGCTGCCAAGATGAATCTGATTGATGTAGCAGAGGTGAAACGACGAAGCAAGACCGTCTTTGAATTGACAAAAAAGATCGCTTATGAGAGAAATAAGGAATGGATCGGCTGGAGTGGTAATGTCTTATTTGATGAGATGGAAGATGGGATGATCAAAGGAAGAAACTTTGCCTACAAGCCTGTTGTAGTTGAAGAAGATGTAAAGTTAGGACAAAAGATCAAAGTTGAAATCACAAAGGTCACTCATCATGGTCTTTACGGCAAAATTTTAAGCTAAAAATTTTTAGATCGAAGCTTGGATCAAAAC
>JBOGRG010000125.1:0-4555 GCA_050749365.1 Nitrosopumilaceae archaeon | reverse complement strand
CCACCACACCCAACTATTGGAATGTCAAACTTTGATGAAATTTCATAAACACATCTTACTGCAATTGGTTTTATTGCAGGACCTGAAAGCCCTCCAATTTTATGACTAAGAATCGGTCTTGTTGTTTCAACATCAATTGCCATAGCACGTATGGTGTTTATTGCAGTTATCGCATCAATTCCTGACTCACAAGCAACTCTCACTGTATCAAGATAGTCTGAAGAACCAAGTCCTACTTTTGCAATGACTGGAACTTTGGAGTGAGCTTTTACAGACTTGACAATTTTTTGTACAAGTTCAGGATCATCGCCCACCTCAAGACCAACTTTTTCTACGTGAGGGCATGACAAGTTAAGCTCATATCCTAAAATTTTTACATTTTCAAATTGCTTTATCATAAAGACAAAGTCTTCTTCAACAGAGCCTACCAAGCTTACAATGATTGGAATTGTCTTGTTAGATGAGATCATTTTTGCAAAGTACGGTGCTCCTGGATTTGAAAGACCAACGGCGTTTAGGTAACCCGCCTCTACTCCCACCAAAGTCGGATTAGCATATCCTTCCCATGGTTCCTTGCTTAGTGATTTTGTAACAAGTGCACCTGCTCCCGCCTTATATAGGCGTGCAAAGACCTCAAGGGAGATTCCAAGAATACCGGAGGCAAGCATTGTTGGATTTTCCAGTTTGATTTTCCCTACTTGAGTTGAGATGTCAGGTTTCACTTCTGATTATAAAAAATTGTTCTCATATAACAGTTCACGTGTAATCTTACAATATGAAGTGTTACCTTTTTTAGTGAGTCGTGGGAAACTGGTGAGTATGCATTTTGTTATTTTAACAGAACTAGGAATAGCAGTGTTTGATGAAAATAAATGTGTAAAATCTATTCCGTTTTCAGATCCTGCCAGAGAATATATCGGGATAAAAGAAGAAAAAGTAAATGTCAATGGCTTGCAAGAATTTCTATCAACATTGCGCACTGGAATTTTTGTAAATGATTTGTCGTTACTGAAGATTCTGAAAAGAAATTTACTTGATGTAGAATTGATGGAGGAATCCAAGATAGAAAACATACAAACATCGAAGCTGAGAGTCCTTGTTGATTCTGGTTTTGCAAACGATGAGTCCGATGCAAGAACAAGATTGCGAGACTTTGCAGTACAGTTATCTTCTTCTAAGGTAACAGAGACTTCTGAAAGCCCAGATCTTCACATAATTCAGACAATAAACACACTGGATGAGATTGACAAGATAATAAATGGACTAAGCTCACGACTGCGAGAGTGGTATGGGTTGCATTTTCCGGAGCTTGACAATCTAGTTGATAGTATAAACGGATATGCAAGAATTGTCTTAGGTGGCAGAAGGGATCAACTCACAGATAGTGTCTATACAGATGCGGGCTTTCCTGAAACAAAAGTAGAGATGCTATCTCTTTTACAAAAAAAGAGCAAAGGAGGGCAGATCTCAGACGAAAATCTCGCAATAGTGCAAACTCTTGCCAAACAGATACTAGAGCTTTTTGATTTACGAAATACACTAGAAAAACATGTAGAGACCCAAATGGAAATTATGGCACCAAACATTGCGGGAATACTTGGAGCTGCAGTAGGAGCTCGAATTCTAGCAAAAGCAGGCAGTATCAAAAGGCTTGCTTCTATGCCTGCCAGCACTATCCAAGTTCTTGGAGCAGAAAAGGCATTATTCCGTTCATTAAAGACTGGTTCCCAGCCACCAAAACATGGATTGCTTTTCCAGCATGCATTAGTACACGCTGCACCAAGATGGCAACGAGGCAAGATAGCCAGAGCTATATCTACAAAAGCTGCAATTGCTGCCAGAGTCGATGTTTATGGGACAGGAAAGAATCAGATGCTCTTTGACAAGCTAAATGTAAGGATCAATGAGATAAGTGAAAAATACAAGGAGCCCACCGAGAAAGAACCTATGCGAATCCAGCAACGCAATACTTTCCGTCGTAGAGATGAACAGCGAGGTTTTGGCAGAGGCTCAGGACAAAGAAATGATAAAAGAGATTGGAAGAAAGGAAAACGAAAAAAGTTTGGAAAACGAAGAAGGTAATATTTTCTGGGTTAAAGTAGACGGCGAAAAAAAACTTGCAACAATAAATCTTGTTCCTGGAAACCAAGTCTACAAAGAAAAATTAGTTAAAGCAAATGACGAGGAATTTAGAATGTGGGATCCGTTTAGAAGCAAGCTTGCTGCAGCTATAATGAATGGCTTGGAATTTCTACCAATAATTAGAAAATCCAAGGTTCTCTATCTTGGTGTCTCTACAGGAACGACGGCAAGTCACGTTTCAGACATCGTCGGACCAAGTGGCATCGTCTTTTGTGTGGAGCATGCAAGCAGGGTTGCTCGTGATTTTTTAGATAGAGTAGCTTCTGTGAGATCAAATATAGTTCCCATACTACAGGATGCAAGGCAACCAAAACAATACTTTTCCATTTATGGAACAGTTGATACCGTCTATGTTGATATTGCACAGCCTGATCAGACAGAAATAGCTATACTAAACTGCAAGACTTATCTCAAAAAAGGAGGTTACATGATGCTTGTCATAAAAACAAGAAGCATAGATGTAACAAAGGATCCAAACCAAATAATCAAAAGTGAGATCAAAAAATTAAGTTCAGATTTTGAGAAAGTTCAAGAAATAAACTTGCATCCTTATGAAAAAGATCATGCAATTGTACTTGCAAAATATCTAGGCTAGAATCTATTTTTGTTCATCAGAATCTTGACCGGCTTCCAGCTTTTACGCACAAATTGTGGAGTTTTATTATAGGTTATAATCCATTTTCTAACAAACTTCATTGTTTTAGAGTCAGATGGATATCCACTTCCAAGATCATATCTTTTTCGTAGTCGTTCTATTGCTTTATCACGACTTACTTTTGCAATAATTGATGCCGCAGATACTACAGCAAACCTCTTGTCTGCATGATGTCTTGAATAAATTCTTCCATATTGTGCAAGCTTAGAAATTTCTCTTCCAAACCTAGCAGGATTTACATCACATGAATCCACGTAAGAAGAGTCTGGTCTTAGTTTTGCAATTACTTTAGCCATGTATCGTGCTTCCAAATGATTCAACCGATTTTTTTTTACATTCTTATCTATTATTGTTGGAGATATTTTTGCAACGTAATAGTCATCCACAAGATTAATGATTTTTTTGTAAAGTTTTTCACGAGCAAGAGGAGTTAGTTGTTTGGAATCGCGCACCCCCATTTCTGTCAGGTATTTTATCTTTGCACGCTCAATGGAAACTCCTGCAATAACAAGTGGACCAAGAACAGATCCTCTTCCTGCATCATCTACACCACAAATTATCATTCCGTGTTTTTCCTGCACTAGATGTATTAAACCATTTTAGTACCGTTTTTTTGCGGTATTAAATCACTTTTGCACTATCACTTTTCCATTTGGCAGAACGCCGACGAATCTGTATCCGCTGTTTATCAGTTGCTCGGCTTCTTCACTTGTCACAACTCGCTGGCTGGGCATTTGCAGTTTTCAGAAACTCTTGCAGTCTAGCCAGTTCGTCTTCGCTGAGTGTCTTGACTCTTGCCTCTATCTGTCCCCTTATCTTTGATTTTTCGTCGCCGCCAAACACGGAAAGTTTTGGAATTACTTTTTGGAAATCTTCAGCCCTCTCCTCCCTGCTTTTCCTGTAGTACGTCAGCACATACTCCCTGTCTCCCTTTATCGCTCTTGCAGCAATCTCTAAAAGTAATCCCCAATTCATATCTTGTACGAAAAAAATTCTTACAATGATTATTGTATTTGTGATCTTCTCATTCTTTTCAATTCCTATTGTGTATGGCTTGCCAATTTTTTGGGGAAAACATGTTGACGGAAAGATTTGGTCAATTGATATATCAGAGGATGGTCGGTATATGGCAGCAGGTGTTGATCTAGGCGAAAACAAGGGCAAAGTTTACTTTATTGATAAGAACGGCAATCTTTTGTGGAGTCAAGAAGAGGACAGAATTATTGGAAAAGTCTCATTATCAAAGGATGGTTCTTTTGTTTTAGCTAGTGGTTATCAAATAATTGGTGGAGGAGGAGGCGCTGCATTTTACGCAAATCCTTCTGTATATCTTTTTGATCAAAGTGGAAAATTGTTGTGGAACTTTCAGAACGCAAACAGGACAAATCTAACTCCTGATAATCAATTTTTGGAGGGAACGATAGACCCTAATGGAAATAATATCGTAATTGCAGCCGACTATGAGATTCTTTTCTTGAATAGGACTGGAAATCTGTTGTGGAATCATACCACAGATGGACACCTTGGTCCAGTCAAAATTTCAGATGACGGGTCTACTATCGCAGTTGGGATAATCCATTATGAAAAAGATAATGTGTGGGAATTGTCTGTTTTTGGCAATCTTGGAAACTCGAAATGGAATCACATTGGAACAGATGGTCATATTCAAGGAAATGCAATGGCAATTTCCTCCGACGGACAAAATATTGTAATTGGTTCTATGGCTAGTGGGGAGGTAGGGAACCTCTACAAGTTTGA
>JBOGRG010000124.1:0-1282 GCA_050749365.1 Nitrosopumilaceae archaeon | reverse complement strand
GTGTAAAAGATGCGGTTTTAAGACAAACGGCTTGAAATGTCCTATATGTGAAAGCGAAAAAAGAGTATAAAATAACATCAAAGCCTGTAAATCGACTCGCCGTATTCACTTTCTATCTTTGAGCTCTTGATATCTGGAACAGGAGACTGGAGTCTTGCTATTCTGACATTTACACTGATTTTTTTACATCCGTCGGTGATGAATTTTTCTTGATGCACTTGGTCGTATCCAAGTGCTATGATGTCAGGTTTTACAAGCTCTACTGTCTTGAAAATGTCGCCTTCATGTCCTAGTATAGCATAATCCACCATTGAAAGTGAATTAACAAGGTCACGTCTAAGCTCCATGTTGTGAAGCGGCACTCGATTCTTCATTTTCTGTGCAGTTTTATCAGTTGCAACAACTACAACCAGCACATCGCCAAGTGCCTTGGCACCCTTTAGAGTGTGCATGTGACCTGGATGTATGATGTCAAAAACTCCGCCCGCAAGTACAACTCTTAATGAAGATCTGCCGATCTCTGTTAGAGTTTTTTTATCAGACTCAACAATTCCGTTTTTTACCAAAAACTCTATCTTTGTATTTAGATGATCTTGGTTTACAGGAAGCTTTTTTCTAATTATGGAAATTGCATCCTCTTTTGAAAGTGATGAAACATACAAAGCTGATATTATTTCTTTGTCAAGCGCATCCAACTATATCACTAAAACAAGGTTCCTAGTCTTGTTTCATCTATAAACTCTGTGCCCAAGGATCTATTCCTTTTGAAAATCGTAGAGCATCTATCAGTCCCTCTGCATATCCAATACTTAGCACGGCAAGCTCTGCCTTTCCTTGGCTCTGGAATTTTTCTGCATCATCAAGGTACAGCTCAGCATTTTCTAGAACAGACTGTATGCTTTTATCTTCCTTAAAGTGCCTTGTTACTTCTTCAAGTGCCTTCCTTGCTTTTGGAATGTATTTTTGAAGCATCTGATCAGAAATTTTTTGAACCATAGCAGAGTTGTCAAATGGAACATCAAGGCATTTTGCCAGAACCTTTAGTGCATCAGACTCTGTAAAATGCATCTTTCCTGGTATAATGATTGTATGTGGCAGTTTTCCAAAATCTAACTTTTTGAGATTTGATAATTTACCTGCTGTTATATTTTGGGTTTTCATACCGATTCTTGATGCAACTATTGCAAAGGTAGAATCACTTACAACATTTCTTTTCTGTTCGTTTTCTGTCAAAAGAAGATTAGAAAAAGCGTCTTTTGGATTTAAGAAAAACTTGGCATCA
>JBOGRG010000123.1:0-2359 GCA_050749365.1 Nitrosopumilaceae archaeon | reverse complement strand
CGCCTGGATCCACCTCAATCTTTTCACTCTTTGTACCAAAATAAGCATCAAGGAACTTTACATCTGCGGATGGAAAGGGCTCGCTAATTTTAGCAGATAATGATGACAACGCACTTGCAGGTAAAATCTTTACATTAACTTTCTTTGTTAATATCGATAAGAACACAGGAATCCAGCAATACCCAGGTACCGTTAAGGTTGATTATTCAAGACTTAGAGAATCTGGGCAACGAAATGCCTATTTTGACTTTAATTTCAAGGTGACAGGTGAAAGTATTCTTAACCTAAAGGCAGTAGATCCTTTCTTAACATCAATAAAAAATAATAATGTAGTTGTAGAGATTTCCAATTCTGGTACTGCACCACTATCAAATGTAGATATTGTATTGCAAAACACACAAACTAGTGTTGCAGCAACTTCTCAATCCGTCACTAACGTGGAAAACGTCATATTTGATCGGAACCATTGGGACGTTGGAACTATAGAACCAAAATCAACAAAATATTTTACATTTAATGTCTACGTACCAGAAAATCTAAAAGAAGAAGCGCTTCATGCACCATTACAGATTACGTACTTTAATGCACATGGTGACAGAAATACAGTTACACGTACCATTGACTTTTACGTTAACGGATTGGTAGACGCATCAATCCATAACATTAATGTCATCAACTTGTCTGGGAAACAAACTGTAATAGGTGAAGTTTTTAACGAAGGAAATTCAAATGGTATGTTTGCATTTGTTACCTTGGAGCCGCTTGGTGATTCTAACATAAAGAAATCAACTCAATATGTAGATGAACTTGAGCCTGACTCTCCTGTGCCATTCAATATACCAATTGAGTTTGACGGTGAACCAAGATTTGGAGAGCATGATGTACGCATTACAGTCCGATATAAGGATTCATTACGAAATGAGAACATCATCACTTACGATACCACCATCCTATACAAGGATACATCAAAAGATAGTACTGCTACATTCGCAGATTTCTCATACCTCCTAATTTTAGGCGCAGTATTGGGAGGTGGAGGAATTGCATTCACCAAAATTAGAAAGAGAAGAAAATTAGTACAGCAAAAAGCTAGCTAAGATTATATTCACTATAAGTGAAATTTTCTATCATGGGTTGGGATGAAATTGAGGTCCCAAAAGAAGTCAGACCTTTTATGCTTGAAGAAGTGGAGGAGACAAGATTAGGCCAAAAAAATGGGGCAAATAAACAATACCGATACGGCAAGTTGCACATAAGAGAGTATGATGACAAGTACACGCTTCATATGGACAAGATTGATCCACGCCAGAATCCACTTGGCCATCTTGTGCTTGATGCACCAGAAGTGCTAATTGGTCTTGCAACCGCGGCCTTTGGTGGAAATAAAGTCGCATCACAAATTTACAAAATGCAAAAAGATTCCAAACAGGCAAAGAACACTTCTTTAGTTACAGGATTTCTAGTATCCATAGCACTTGGATATCTTGGATATTCTCTAGCAAAACGGATCAAAAATTTTTAGGAGGAATTATCATATCAAAAATAAGAACTATCAGGGTTTTTCTCAAACTTTTACCACTTATTCTTACACTTCGGAAAGATAGAAGAGATTGGGTTAAAAAAGAAGGAAAAAATGTAAAGGTTACAAGATACCAAAAAAATGCTCATAAAGTTCTCAATGCTTTTGTATCACTTGGGCCAGTCTATATCAAGCTAGGTCAATGGCTTTCTTCAAGAGCTGACATACTGCCACAACCATATATGGATGAGCTTGCCAAGCTACAAGACGATGTGCCTCCAGCTCCTTTTGAAGAAGTTAAGCCAATCATAGAAAAAGATCTTGGACCACTTGAACAAAACTTTGATTACATAAACACAACTGTTCTTTCTGGAGCTTCACTAGGGCAGGTATATCTTGCAAAAATAAAAGAAAAGGATGTTGTTGTTAAAGTAAGAAGACCCAATATTGACAAAATTGTAGAAGAAGACATTAGAATTCTCAAAAAATTTCTTCCCGTTGCAATGAAGTTTGTAGATCCAAACCTACGCTTTTCAGCAGAAGCAATGCTTTCACAATTTATTGAAACAATCCATGAAGAGATGGACTATAGAATCGAATCCCAAAATCTAAAGACAATAAAACGAAACATGCGTAACTATCCAAAGGTAGTAATTCCGTCTGTAATAGACGATCATTCAACAGAACACGTACTTACACTAGAATACATACCAGGAATCAAAATAACCAATGTGCAGGCACTAGATGAGGCTGGACTAGACAGAGAACAACTTGTAATCAAGGCTCACAAGGTGTTTTTCACAATGCTTTTGCACCATGACATATTTCATGCCGATCCAC
>JBOGRG010000122.1:0-14337 GCA_050749365.1 Nitrosopumilaceae archaeon | reverse complement strand
TTAATGATTTTATCAAAGCTGGAGTAAAGTGTACTGTTTTTTTAGCAGATTGGCACACGTTTATCAATGACAAGCTTGGCGGCGACTTAGAAACAATTAAAAAAGTTTCTGAGTATTACGCAGATGCATTCAGATTTCTTTGTCCAGGCATAGAAATACTTCAGGGTTCAAGACTCTATGAATCAAGAAAGGAATATTGGACTGAGCTAATCCAATTTGCAAAGCATGTATCCCTCCAACGCGCGATGAGAACGCTTACAATTATGGGTCGAACAGAAAATGACAGACTTGACTTGGCTCAGATGTTTTATGCTCCAATGCAAGCAGTAGACATTCATACTATGGATCTTGACATTGTTCATTCTGGAATGGATCAAAGGAAGATCCACATGTTAGTAAGAGAGGTTTTCCCAAAGATGAAATGGAAAGTGCCTGTAGCCGTTCATCATCACATACTCTCGGGGTTGACGGAACCAGAAACTAGAGGGGGTTTTACATCTACCGGTTTTACCGATACCGGATTCGTTACAAAAATGAGTAAATCAAAACCTGCTTCTAGCATATTCATTCATGATTCTGATGAAGAAATACAATCTAAGATAAAGAAGGCATGGTGCCCAGAAGGGATTACGAAAAATAACCCCCTTCTTGAGATTTCACGACATGTGATTTTTCATGAGTTTAAAGAGGTTTTGGTTGATAGACCAACAAAATTTGGTGGAAATATTACGTATACTAATTATTCTCAGTTAGAATCAGATTTTGCACAAAAAAAACTGCACCCAAGCGATCTTAAAAAAACAGTAGAAACATATCTTATTAAGATAATTACGCCTCTCAGAAAAAGCATTACACTACAGAATGAACTTATAGAAGCAATCAAAAGAACTATTTAATTGGTGTTTATGAAGAAATGAGTTTCTGTTCTACCTTATGATAAAGCTACACACTGATTGATTTCTAGTTTGTGCTTTTTTGAGGTTCGACTATATTGTATTTGGATTTGTATCCACGCGGGTTGATCATCATGTCCTTGTACCTAAAGGTAGATGAATTTCCTACAATTACCGTGCTGATCATACCAAGCTTATCAGCGTGGTTTTCCAAGTTTTCTAGATCTGTAAGTACTATTGTTTGAGATTCTCTGTATGCACCTTTTACTATTGCAACTGGCGTAGTGGAAGATCTGTATTTTAATAAAATTTTCCTAGTGTCCTGAAGCTGATGGATTCTTTTTTTGCTTGAAGGGTTGTATATGACTATGACAAAATCACCCTGCGCCGCTGCTTCTACTCTCTTTACTATGATTTCCCACGGAACAAGTAAATCACTCATGCTTAAAACTGCAAAGTCCGTCATAAGTGGGGAACCAACTAGTGCAGCACAAGAGTTAAGTGAAGATACTCCAGGTACTACTTCAACATATAATCCATCTTTTCTGTCCCAACCTGTTTCTGCAAGAATTTCATAAATGAGTCCTGCCATGCCATAGATCCCTGGATCTCCACTTGAAACAAGAGAGACTATTTTTCCTGCTTTAGCAAAGTCTATAGCTTGATGTGCTCTTTCTACTTCTTGAGTCATTGCATATCTGTAAACTTCTTTTCCCTGTATTAGATCAGAAACCAAGTCGACATAGGTCTCATATCCTACAATTGTATCACTTTCTTCGATGACTTGCTTTGCACGAAAAGTCATGTGATCGTGATGACCCGGCCCGACTCCTACGACGTATAATTTTCCTAGCATTTTATGATAATGCTCAGGTTGACACAATTTATCCCTTTTCAAAAAAGGAAAAACTTCCTATTGGAATGGATCGATAAATGGACAGTTAACTATATGATCGCTGTCCATTGGTCTTGCAAGTTCTACTGTTATATCTCCTGCTGCTTTCTTTGCATTAATGTCTGCAATTGTCTCAAGAACTGTTGCTTGTGCAGGGTCTTTCCATGAAATAATTGATATTCTCCATAGTGGACTGTAATTCTCATCACCCGGTGCAGATGACGCAATTCCAGCTTGGAATCCCATAGGACCTGAGCCCTTGATTCCATTTATGAACTGGAATAAATCAACTGCTGCTGGACTAACAATTGTTTTTGCAAGAGTAGGTGCACTTGTTACACCCATCATGGCAGCAGGTCCTGAAGGCGTTGCATCAGTTACTATATAGTAGATTGTTCTTCCATCTGGTCCCCAACCTCTATGTGCAATAAAGGTTACAGTCATGTTGTTTGTATTGATATCAAGAATCTGTGCCTCCCCATATGGTGTCTCATCAGTTAAGGTCTTGTCCTTTTTTACAGGCATCTGACCATCTGGCCAAACAATCTGTGGCATGTTCAAGACAACAGGAAGCTCCGTGAGTTCTACCTTACCTGCCTTTTCTGCGTCAAGTATTTTTTGTACAGAATCTAGTACTTCTAGTGTTGTAGCTGGCTTCCATGTTACATGAATATGAGATCTTAGTGCACTGTATTTTGCCTGTGCAGGCGTACTAGCAAATACCTCAGCTTGGAAACCATGTATTCCGCTACCATTTACTCCATTGGTAAAGACATAGACTGGATCTAGTGCCTCTTTAGGGGTTTTAGCTAAAGGTGGAGCTAGTTCTACCTTCCATCCTTTTGCTTTTGTAATTATGTCTGCATGCTTTTGTTCACTAGAGTCAGTAACAATATAGTATACTGGTTTTCCATCATAGAGTCCCATGTGTAATGGAATTTCTGCAGGAACATTTGTTCTTGATAATTTAAGAGAAGGTTCTATGATAGTTTCAATTTTGTGTTCCATTAATTCAGGTGTTTGTCCTCGTATCCATCCATCAACACTTACTGTTGCAGTGAATTTGTCAGTTTTTTTTGTGTGTAAGGCAAGAGCAGCCCCTGTGAATTCGTATGAACCGGCATTTGTACCAAGTTCTACAAGTGTCAAACCAAAAACGGTACTGCCATCTACTGTCCATGTTGGTTGTCCTTTAGCATCATCTTTGTCAATCTCATGAAGAATGACAATCTGGACAGGTTCACTTGCTGTGTATGTCAATGAGCCATCATAAAGAGTACCCTTGTTTGGAGGCAAGATAATTGCTAACTGGTGACTTTCATGACCTTGACCTGGGTCTTGCATTGAAGTTAGTGTTTGTGTGAATTGGATCTTTCTTAGCGTTTTTGCATTGACAAATTGATCTGCCAGTAAGGGTACAGAAAAGACCGCCATGGCGACTGCAATAATTGTAATTATAACTATGTATTTATTCATGGGATGGGAAACACCAATTCACATAAATGCTTTTTTCCATATTGAATCCATTTTTTAAATAATTCAATATAATCAATTTATTTCTGCAAGTTCAAATTCATCGTGTAGTGCTTGTACAGTGGTATTACAATCAGCATCTTTGACCACGAATGCAAGATTAAGCTCAGATGAGCCCTGTGCAATCATAACAACATTAACTCTTTTCTTTGCAACAGCTGAAAACACTTTAGATGCTACGCCGACTGTTCCCCTCATTCCAGAACCAATCAATGCAATGATCGCAACATCAACTGTAACCTCAACTTTTTTGATTATCTTGCCTAGTAGGTTCATTTCAAGTGCATTTACTGCTTTGTCAAGATCATTTTTTTTCACAATAATAGAAATACTTGATTCCGAAGGACTTTGTGAAATCATCATTATGTTAACGCCAACCTTTGCTAGAATAGAAAATATGGTAGCTGCTGTTCCAGGAGCCCCCACCATACTCCCACCTCGAACATCTATTAGGCCAGTATGTCGTATAGTACTAACGCATTTCACAGTTTTTTGAGTCTCAGTCTTTGGAGATGCTGTTACAAGAGTGCCAAGATTTTCTATGTTAAAGGTATTTCTTATTCTAAGTGGAATTTTTTTTGCAACTAATGGTTCAAGCGCACGAGGGTGTATATATTTCGCACCAAAAAGTGCCATCTCCATGGCTTCGGTATAAGAAACTTCTTTGAGCACTTTGGCGTTTTTCACAATTTTTGGATCTGTCGTCATCAAACCATCTACATCACTCATCAACCACACCTCATCAGCTTTTATGCTAGAAGCTATGATTGTAGCGGTGTAATCTGATCCACCTCGTCCAAATGTGGTAATGTTTCCATGCTGATCTGCACCTGCAAAGCCACCAATAATAGGCATGGTCTTTTTTTCGAAGAGAGATTCTATTGTGTAAGATACACGTAGTCTTGTTGTGTCCATAAGAGGTTTTGATTCACCAAAATTTGAATCAGTAACTATACCAACTTCTTTACCTGTAAGAGATGCTGCCTTGGAACCCAAATCAATTAACACAAAGGCAACTAGATTGATAGATAATCTCTCACCAAATGATATTAGATAATCAGAAGAGCGAGGAGTTACCTCACCTAACAAAAGCATTCCATGCAATAATTCTTCTAGCTCAGAAAGTTCTTTTTTCATCTTTTCTGTCAAGTCTCGTTTTATTTTTTGATTTTTGACACATTCGTTTGCTAGCTGCATATGATTTTTGATTATTTTATTTGCCAAGTTATTTGCAGTATCTTTATTTCCTTTTTGAATTAAAGTGGTGATTCGTATAAGATCGTCTGTTACCCCAGTTATTGCAGAAAAGACAGAAACTATCTTATGTTTTGTTGATAGAGATTGTATGAGCTTTGCAACATGTCTAATATTTGAAGCAGATGAAATTGATGTTCCGCCAAACTTCAGTACGAGTTTCAATTTAGTATACCTGTCTTGGTTGTCCTTAAATGCTTTAACTTTCTACTCTAGGTGCTAAATAGAAATGAATTCTGCCTACATTTGCAACTTTGAACTCTAGTCTCAGTGGCATCTTAGTTGAATACTCACAAACTACTGTACCTGCAATGGTTCCTACCGCTTTTACAATACTATTAAGATATTCCAAGCTGTAGGTTGCGGTACTATCCTCTTTTACATCAAGCACAGGCATCTCTTCCATTCCTTTTTCTAGAGTTATCACTGCTTCGCCGGTATCTCCTCTTCCAGAAAATTCAGCCTTAGTAGCAGTTACGCTGATGGAAAGATACTCTGATACTACTTGCACATCACCAAGAATTTTGTCAAATTCTGAAGAGGTTACACCAATCTTTGCGTTGTAAGAAATTTTTGGTAGGGGTGTGTCTGTTGCAGAACTTTCAATTAGTCTCATTTTATATTTTTTATTTTTCCCTATTGTTACAAGTAAGAGATTATCTTCTGAAATGCTTATTACTATGCTGTCTTTTTTATCGGCTCTTTTAATTAGCTTAGAAAATTCATCTATCCTGACGCCGAACTTGACATCGTTATCACATTCATATTTTTCAAATGCAGAATTTGGCCAAGCTATATCTATGAGCGCTACATGTGATGGATCCATTCCCCTAAATGCGATTCCCTCTGCAGTTGACTCGAATGTTGCTTCCTCAACAAGCGTGGAAATGGCAGAAATTATTGCTTTCCATTCATCAGAACCGTTAGTTTTAGCCGAAAATACCAAACTTAATCACATGTCCAGCATCTTCAAGTTAAACGTTATGCGTAGTTACGCCAAGTGTAACTACATTTAGTACAACGATAAAACTGGGTTGTCGGTTCATCTGCACTTCTAGTTTGTAACATCCACCATACAGCTTCATTATGTCCACATTTTGCACAATCTATTTTGATAGTTGGTAATGCCTCTTTACCTTCATTTTCATCTAGAATGTTTATTAAATTACTTTCTCCTTTTACTTGTTTTCTCTGTTTTGTACCCTTTTCACTATAACCACACTTTGGGCAACTAAAATTTGAGTCAGAACTGTCTCGTTTTAGGCGCACCTCACACTTGGGGCAAAATTTCATTTATGCACCCTTAATTTTTGAATTTATTAATTTCTTGAGTTCGGTTGTATATTCAATTGCTGTCTTTGTGGCTTTTTCTATTTCTTTTAATGGATTGCCTTTTGATGTATTTACACGCATCCAGTATTCGCTAGTAAGTGGATGCTTCATTACAACTCCAGCAAATTCTATACCTGGTTCTTTAAGGAGTTCGTGTTGTATTATGTATAACGTACCAATGTCGGATTTCGTTATGGTTAAGTTAACTTCCTTTGGAGAAGATTTTGTTATCTTAGCATCCATGTAGTTGAAAAAAATACTTATTGAGGATATAAATCATTACGATGAGTTGAACAGTGAAAAGAGCTTTATTGGTGAGATTGAGCTAGAAAAATCAAATGACAAATTCAAGGTGGATGAAAATATTACAGTTAATGTGAAATTTTCTGTTATGGGTGCATTACGCGAATCTTTTAATGGAAAAAACTGGGAGAAGGCATACAATAAGCACGATAACATTTTCAAACTGAAATATGGAGTAAAACTATACACTGCTGGACTAAGAAAACGTGAGCTAGGAAAACCAATTGATACGTACAGAAAAGCAGCTATCTTTTGGACACGCAACCCTAAACTCACTCAAATGGCAGAAAAAAAGATTTGGGTACAGATAGCAAAGAATTTTGAACCATTCATTCCAAGAACGGAGGTAGAAGCACAACAAATACTTCTAGACTTTAATGAAAAACTAGAATTCAAGGCCTCTGAACTTGGCAATGGAAAACACAAGATAGGAGCAGAAGTCTTTGTTTCTTGGTTAGAGCATAATTATTCAGAGGCTACTAGTTTAAAATCACATTCTAAAGAAATCGAGATTGAGATCATCAAATAGGATATAAATGGAGTCATAAGAGAGTGGCTTTATGGCAAAATTTGATGGTATTAGAGGACAGGAGTTGCTTGAAATTGAAGACAAATCAGAAAAAGACAATGAGGTTACGTTGATCTTCAAGGACAACAGATATTTGTTCATCAGGCTTGAAAATGGAAAAATGGTAACTACCTCAATACCCGAATAGTTATTTATTGATAAATTTATGGTAAAGACCTATTGCCATTTCTTGTGATTCTGACTGTATAGAGCCAGGTCTTTCTTTACGTACTTTATCAATTGCGTCCTTTACTGAAAAGTTATGGTATTTTATAAGATAACAAGCCAGTATGGTGCCAGTTCGGCCAATTCCAGCAGCGCAGTGAACCATGGTAGGCTCGTCATTTTTTATTCTTTCTTGTATAAAGTCAACAACATGATCAATTTTTTCCATGTCAGGTGCAGAAAGATCTTCTGTAGGTACATGAAGATATCTTACGTTTTTAACCCAAGATTCTGGAAGAGAATTTTCAGTCATTGTAATAATGGACTTCACTCCCTGTTTGATAACCCACTCTAGTTCCGTAGAAGATGTTGGCATTCCACTACCAGCAAGCTTATTGTTAATAAGCCAGCTAAAGTTAGTTGGTCTTTTTGTTATCTTACCATGTACTTTTCGCCATAGGTTACCTGGTTTACTCAACGATAAAGGTTGAATTTTTCCATATATTTAGACAACGAATTATGTATGTTCAAAAAAAATCTAGTTTGCACTGAAAATATAAGAAAAAGAAATTGTTGTCGGACGATCTAGTCTACTAGTTCAGTCCAACCTTTGACGAATACTGAGTTTCTGTACAGTGGTACTGGTTGACCAACTGTAAAGTCCATTGGTCTCATCCAAAAGATTGCCTTTGTCGGGCAAACTCCAATACATGCACCGTCTGAGATGCATCTTTCTGGATAAAAGACAAATGCCTTACCTCTCTTCCAGCCCTCTACTGGTTTAACTCTCAATACGTCTGGTCCTAGGGTTGTGCATATCTCCACACAGAGAGCACAACCTATACACATTTGTTCGCCGATATCTGGTATTATTCCAACTGGCATATTGATTCGATTATCTTTTCTCAACGGATCTTAATATAACTTGCTCAAAAAAATCCGGTTATAACGGCGTTTGACAATTTTATAACCAATTAAAATGAGGATAAACTATTAGCTACTCCTAATTAGTTCACCTTATGAATTTAGATCGAGTTAATGAACATCAATTACAACTTTTGTAAGTGATCGACCATTTTTTATAATTTGATTATATTTTCAAATCAGTGGCAAGTAAAATTCATTGTGCACATATATTAGTTGAAAAGTTCAGCTTAGCACAAGAACTTAAGACAAAAATTGCAAATGGCGAGAGTTTTGCAAATCTTGCTAAACAACATTCCAAAGATAGCTCGAAACGGAGAGGTGGAGATCTTGGTTTTTTTGGTAGAGGAATGATGGTATCAGAATTTGAAAAAGTTGCTTTTGCGTTAGAAAAAGGACAAGTTTCTGATATAGTAAAAACTCAGTTTGGATATCATATTATTAAAAGATTAGATTAGAGTGGGATAGAGTTGGCGGGTATGAAAATTTTCTCTTTGTTCAAAAAGTCTAGAACAATTCCACCTTCTTTTTGTTTTAATAGTATTTTTTTTGCTTTATTTGTGTCAAGGAAGCGCTTTCCTGTGGGAGTGAGTACCCAACCTTCTTTTTTTTTGAATCTAACCATGCTAGCTACAAGTACGTAAGAGTTGGTTATTTGTGCCATACTTTGAAGTATCATGATATATGAAGTAACAAGCTTACCGATCTCTTTTCTTTCGTTTAACATGTTAAAAAGGCCATTAAGAGAATCAACTATGACTAGTGATTTTTTCATACTTAGTTTTACTAGAATGCTGGTTAATGTCTGATTCCATATTTCGATCGTAGGTTGAAATAAAGAAAGGGTTTGAGGAGCTATAAGCATCTCTGATGCAAGGTATCCACTGTACAATAAATCAAAATCTAAATACAAAACATCTATTTTGGCATTCTGTACGACCTTTGCAATAAAACCTGCTTTTAGAAAGGGATCTGTATACAAAATGGAATTCAGTTTAGTTTGTGAAAACATGTTTTCTAAATTCATGACAGTATTATTTGTAGAAATAGTATTATCATGATTTTTAAACAACGCAGTGTGTAAGCAGTTGTAATATAATAATGAATTTAGATTACGACGTTTCGCAAGATTTTTCGTTTAAAGGTCGAATCTATCTGAACAATGCATCGACTTCAGTCATCCACTTTCTAGCATAAAGGCAATGACTGATTTTCTTGTAACATATAATGAAATGGGACCTGATTCTACAACTGCAGATAACTTTGTCACAGAAAAGCTATTCCTGATCCTCTATAACCATCATTGTTAGTGTAGAGTAGACTTTGTCAATTTTTCGAATCTTATTTGTTATGATATTTCTTAGATGATCCATGTTATCTGAAGTGATTTTTACAACAATGTCATACACGCCATATACTCCTTGAACCTCATATTTGACAGATTTACCCTCCTTATCCAATATTTCTTTAATTTTTTTAATAATCTCCATATCTGAACCCAAGTCAGAATTTAGCAAAATATAGGTTGTCGGCATAAAGTAATCAGCGTTACACAATATTTAACCTTTGATTGAAAATTATCAAAATTGATTAGTTACACAGGTAAACTAGATTTAATGTGTCCAATAGATCTAACACTTGAGATTTCTCCAAAACTTCCAAGTTTTCCTGGTTCACCACGACCTCAATTCATTTCATGGGCAACAAGTAAAATCGATGGATATAATTTGGAACTTGTTTTTTTTAGCTCACATTCAGGCACACATGTGGATGCTCCATTCCATTTTATAGACAAAGGTCTTAAGATAGAACAGATTCCACTTCAACGGCTCATTTGTGATGCAATTTTATGCAAAATCAAAAAAGACTCGGATGAGGTCATTACTAAGAAAGACATTCTTGAATTTGAAAAGAAACATGGCAATTTACGGACAAACTCAACTATAATTTTTGCAACTGGGTGGAGCAAGAACTTGTTCAAAAAATATTATTTTACAAAAAACCCAGGTCTATCAATTTCTGCTGCTAAATATCTTGTATCTAAGAGGATCAATTTGGTAGGAATCGATTCACCGAGTATAGATTTAGGAAAGAATCCAAGTTTTGCAGTTCATCATATATTATTGGGTAAAGATATTTTAATTTTAGAAAATTTATGTAATTTAGAAAAAATCTCTAGAATACACTTCAAGTTAGTTGTGCTGCCTCTAAAGCTAAAAGGAGCTACAGGTTCGCCTGTACGTGCAATTGCTTTTTAAAAAACGAACTGAAATCTATTACGCTTATAGTTTTCGTGAAGCCTGCCTGTTATTGGAATCTTGTTTCCACAATACTTGCAGTTATTGTTCTCATCCATATTCCACCCCTGAATATCAAAACCATATCTTTTGACTACTATATTGTTGCATTGAGAGCAATAGGTATGTTCAAGAGGATGACCTGGCACGTTTCCAAGATATACATATGAAAGTCCCTCCTTTTTTGCAACCTCATAATGCTTCTCAAGTGTCTTTATAGGAGTTGATTCAAATTCCATCATTTTGTAGTCTGGATGGAATCGTAAGAAATGGATCGGCATCTCTGGGCCAAATTCGTCATAGATGAACTTACAAAGCTTACTTGCGTATTCTAGGTTGTCCCCCACTTGTGGTACTATCAAGTCAGTTATTTCTACGTGGATCTTTGTTTTGTCCCTAATTTCTAAAAGTGTATCAAAGATTGGTTTCGGATCAGGAACACCAATATATTTTCTAGTGAATTGCGGCTCAGCACTTCCTTTGAAATCTACAGTTATACAGTCTAGAAACTCTCCCATCATCTTTACTGTTTCTGGTGTATCGTAACCATTTGATACAAAAATGTTAAAGAGCCCTTTGTTATGTGCAGCTATACCACAATCACGTGCAAATTCTATGAATATTGAAGGTTGGTTGTAAGTATATGCTATTCCATGAGCTCCGTATCTTAGAGCTTGATTTGCTACTTCTTCTGGAGTCATATCGGTGCCTTCTACTTTTCGTCTTTGGCTGATGTCATAATTTTGGCAGTATTTACACAACCAGTTACAGCCAGTGGTAGCTATGGAAAATATGCTTGTACCAGGTCTATAATGTATGACCGGTTTTTTCTCTATTGGATCAACATGTCCTGTAATCACTTTTCCATAAACAAATAGCTGAAGCTTGCCAGCATCATTTCCTCTAATACCACAAAGACCTATCTGTCCTTTACCGATTTCACAATATCTTGCACAAGCGGTGCATCTTACCTTTTCATTTGGTAACTTTTCATAGAGTATTGCTTCTTTAGTCGTCATACATTGTTACTACAAATTCTCTTATAAGCTATGAGGCTACGGCAGGTAGCCGTGTCTTTTCTGGCCTTACCTTACTAATTGCATTTAGTAGATCCTCTTGAGTTATCTTGATAGATTTAACTAATTTTTCTTTGGTATTTACAAATCGCTTTATTGCAGCAATAGCAGCCCTATTGCATGCTCCTTCAATGTCTGCTCCGCTAAATCCTTCTGTTTTTTCTACTAGTTGTGCAAAGTCTACATTATCAGCCAAAGGCTTCTTCTTTGTGTGTATCTTGAAGATGCTTTCACGACTCTTCGCATCAGGCATTGGCACCTCAATTATTCTATCAAACCTACCTGGTCTGAGTAGAGCCGAATCTACTATGTCGATTCTGTTAGTTGCACCAATAACTACTACATTGTGTAGTTCTTCAAGGCCATCAATCTCTGTTAGAATTTGTGATACTACCCTTTCAGTAACATGTGAGTCCGAAGTACCAGAGCTTCGACTTGGAGCAATTGCATCAATTTCATCTAGAAATATTATGCATGGTGCAGCCTGCTTAGCTTTTCTGAAAATTTCTCGGACTCCTTTTTCAGATTCCCCTACCCATTTTGAGAGGAGCTCGGGCCCCTTTATGCTGATAAAGTTAGATTCGGTTGTGTTTGCCACGGCCTTTGCAATCAGTGTCTTTCCTGTACCAAGCGGTCCATGCAAGAGAATTCCCTTTGGCGGGTTAACACCTGTGTATTCAAATGCCTCTTTATGCTTGAGTGGCCATTCAATAGCTTCACGTAGTTCTTCTTTTAGAGATTCTAATCCTCCAACCTCATCCCAAGTAACATTTGGAACTTGGACTAGGACTTCACGTAATGCTGATGGCCTTACCTCCTTTAATGCATCCTTAAAGTCTTCATCGTTTATCACAATTTTTTGTAAAATTTCAGATGAGAACTTTTCTTCTTCCAGATCCAACTCTGGCAATATTCTTCGTAATGATCGCATGGCAGCCTCTTTTGCAAGAATTTCCAAATCGGCACCAACAAATCCATGAGTTACTTTTGCGATTTGATCTAGATTGACTTTTTCCTCAAGTGGCATTCCACGAGTATGAATGTCCAAGATATCTTTTCGTCCAGCTTCATCTGGTATTCCAATCTCAATTTCTCTATCAAACCTTCCTGGCCTTCTTATTGCTGGATCAAGGGAATCAGGTCTGTTTGTTGCTGCAATTACAACAACTTTACCTCTGGTCTTCATTCCGTCCATTAAAGTCAGTAATTGTGAGACTACTCTTTTTTCTACCTCACCAGTAACTTCTTCTCTTTTTGGTGCAATAGAATCTATTTCATCAATGAATATTATACTTGGAGCACTTTCTTCAGCTTGTTTGAAGATATCACGCAATCTTTCTTCGCTTTCACCATAGTACTTACCCATGATTTCTGGTCCACTAAGCGAGATAAAGTGCGAATTTGTTTCGCCAGCCACAGCTTTTGCTAAAAGTGTCTTTCCTGTTCCAGGTGGACCATAAAGCAATACTCCTTTTGGTGCTTCAACGCCTAATTTTTCAAATAGCTCAGGATGTCGCATTGGAAGCTCTACCATTTCGCGTATCTTTTGAACTTCTTTTTTTAGCCCCCCCAAGTCATCATAAGTAATTCTTGGAACGGATTGGTCGATTGCCTTAGTCATACTACCCAGCTTGAATTTTGTTTGCCCGGTTACTATTACTGGCTTACCAGCTGGGATTGTACTTGTAACAATTAGCTGAACCTTTCCACCCAATTGAGTGGTTGCTACAAGAGTATCACTATTTGTTAAAACATGACCGTCATAATTTGTCTGCATGTATTCTTGTAATCCTTCTGCGCTCAACTTTTCAACTGAGGATAGAACCACTTGTACTGCTTCTTTTGCATCTACTTTTTTTACAGAGATTTTTTCCCCTATGCCAGAACCTATGTTCTGTCTTGTTATGCCATCAATCTTTATAATTCCGGTTCCATAATCTTCGGCAGAACCTGGCCATAATTTTACATGACTTTTTCTGTTTCCTACAAGTTCTAAGATTTGACCGGTTTCCCATTTGTTATCTTCAACAATTTTAGGATCAACCACTGCAATGCCTTTTCCTACATGGCGTTGCGATACTTCAGAAATTTTTAAAACTATTTCACTCATACTTTAATCACCATAAAAAATAAAGTGGGTTTATTCAACCACTACTGTTTTCCCTTTTGACCTTTCCTCTTCCTTTAGTTTGAACCTGACTTCTAGGATTCCATTGGAGTATATTGCCTTCACTGAATCTTCATCGACCTTGTGCTTGATCGGTACCTTGGCATGGTACTTCTTGTCTCCACGTTCCGCATCAAGATTAACTGTACGACCTACAACTTCAATTTTGATGTCATTTTTCTCGACGCCTGGCATTTCTGCAATAACCTTCAGAACCTTTTCTTTGTCATCTACTATGACATCAACAAAAGGTTCTCTAGTGTCAGATGTTGGGAGTAGACCGGGTCTAACATTTCCATATTCTTTTACTACAGGCTTTCCATCTGGTCCAATTGTCACAGAATAGCCGTAGTAATAAGGACCAAATGTCTGTAGGTTAGATGAGTCTCTCATCTCATCCCATATGTCATCTAGTTCTTTGAATGGTCTTGTCATTCTTTGGAAAAGATCATCAAATTCGTCCCAAATCATCATTGTCATAATCACCTATAATCTGTAATAAGCATGATATTATATAAATATTATGAGTAAATATTAAGGTACGTTACATAAGGCTATTATATATGACAGTTATTATTATTCTCTATGAAGGTGGCTAGTGTATCTGTTCCTGGCGCAGTAAGGGAAATTATCACAAATAATCGCTCTATTTACGATTGCTTAAAGATGGATCTGATTAACTATACAGCTTTAGCAGTAAAGATCCAAAAAGATGTTGAGGGGCACGTTGGTGGCCCAGTAAATCTAAACACAATAGTGGTTGCAATAAAAAGATACGCAGATTCATTTGAGAAAAAAGATGAGGTACAAAAAGAACCTGTTTTAAAAAATGCCCGACTTTCGTTAACAGATGGAATTGCAGATATTAAATTTTCAACGGATGATTTTGGAACAAATGATGCCGTAGATATAATGAATAGATTTATGCAG
>JBOGRG010000121.1:0-3193 GCA_050749365.1 Nitrosopumilaceae archaeon | reverse complement strand
GACATTTATGAGATAAAAATTACTAAATTTCTCCGCCTTCCTCTTCTGCTAATTCTTCTTCAGTAGGTTTGGGTTTCCTGAGTATCATAAATGCTACTACAGCAATGCCTCCAACAATGCCAGCTATTCCTGCATAAGTTACCCAGAAAGGCAGTCCAAAGATTGTTCCACCTCCTTCTTGTGTAAAGCCTGTAACTGTCAGATCTATTGTTGCTTCGCCATACTCGTAGCCATCTTTAGAAACTTCAGCTGTCAAAGAGGTAGTGGGTTTATCAGTGTCTGCTTTGAAAGTCACAGTCGCAATACCGTCTTCATCGGTCCTTACAGTTGCAGGGCTTACTGTTGAATTGGTTCCTGCGGTTAGTCGTACTGTAGCATCTTCTACAGCTAGGCCATACTCATCTTCCACAAAAATGTCGATGATGGCTTCTTTGTTCCATTCAATCGTGGTGTCAAGATATTGTAAATAGACATTCAAAGCAGGATAGTATGGTTCAACAAATAATATTGCTTCTGAACCATGTAGAAGTTCTGCACTGGCAGAAATAGCACTGAAACCTGGATTGCCAAACGTTGTAACTGGAAATTCCACAAATGAAGCACCTGAAGCGATGGTAACAGAAGAAGGCACTTGGATTACTTCTGTATTATTTGAGCCAAGCTTTACTTTTAAATCAAATGGTAATGAAATAGGATTTTCATAATCGTCAATTAATTGTACTACGCCAATCCGATTCTCATTGTTTGCTCCTGCTATATTTTCAAACGGAATGATGACTTGAAGAGTGACAGAGGGTGGTACGATTATAAAGGAAGATGTTACTTCAAGCATAGATACAGCGCTAATTCCTACTGGATCGGCGTTGATTTCTACGAGTTTACTTTCGGCAGCCCTCCCGTACGAGCCAATAACACTCTGCTTATTAACAAAATATTCTCTGGATGGTATCTCTATTAATTGATTAATGGGTTTTAGCAGATACTTAATTTCATCCTTAGAAGTGGTAGGCCGTCCGTTCGAATCTATCAACATAAAGAATATGTCAGCATAGCCTTCATTATTAAAGAGTATTTTATCAGAACCTGCAGGTGAGAAAATTTTTGTTGTAGCTGCAGCTGAGGGATTTACAACGTTTGTAGTTATTGATCCTGATCCTAGCCCTTTCAAGATAGTAGAAATAGTTGCTTTACCAGTCTTTCCACCACTGGCCAATATTGCAGTACCATACGAATCTGAACTAAGTATATTTCCAGCGTCAACTATTCTGACCCTACTTGTATCATTAGATACTACGCTCAAATTGTCAACCAAACGGGCAGGTGAAAAGTTAATTCCTGATTGCACAGGATAGTACTCTGCTTCCTCCAAATGATCTATAGGATCATCAACATCACTCCCTACATCGTCTTCATCATTATTATTTTTTTCAAGTGTAGTTATCTGATAAACCATAATTGCAGTAGCGTCACTTGGAATTTCATCTGGAATGTGAAACTGGAGTTGCTTATCACTTGCTTTAGGATCGTTGTAGCCTAGTGTGTCAACTATGATAAAGGCATCCGTATCACTTGTTAGGCCCTGTGCGCTTGCCCCTATTGTTATGCCAGCAGGTATACATACCTCATCCTCTTCAGCAAGTGGTTCACCTTCCTCATCTAGACATCGCAACTCGTTGAGAGTAATATCACGAGTTTCGTTCTCTCCGAGCTCTACATCCTCTTCACCTGTATCAAAATTTTCTATGTCAGTTAGGTGGATTGGTAAAAAATCAAAGTCCTGCCTTAGATAAAATCCAAATTGGCCTTCCTTAATAATTGGTCCGTAAGGTTTAAGGTCATCCTCAATACGATCATCAAGATCCTCATCATCTGCAAATATCTTTAGCTTGATATCTTGCGTTGCTTTGGTTGGTAGATCGTCCGCATCTAACAAACTTACAAATATATCGATATTCTCCTCTGACATTCCAATAACTCTTGGCCAAACATCTACCTTGAGTTTTGCAGGCTGAGACGAAGATATCTCAATATTTGCTACAGTATCCAGTTTTGGGTCTTGCGTCGATGCCTTTATAAAAGCGTTACCCTCTTCTCCAAGAGTTTTTACTGTACCAAGCGCATAATAGCTCCCTCTTTTAATTATTAATTTATCATCAAGTACTACCAAAGAGTCTTCATAATCAAAAGAAACCATGATATCCTCTGGAGCTTGTACTATCCCATCTGTTCCATTCAAAAATACGGAGAAAGGCATCATTGAATTAACATGCATTTCGTTAGTGGGAAGGTTGATCTCAAGTACCAGATCGTCTGCAAATTCACCAACACTTTCTCCCACTCTAAATGTCTGGGCAACAATTTGATCTTGAAAAATTGCAGAAATCTCAGTCGTTCCTTCAATAGTACTTACAGTAACATCAAACTTTGCGTAATCTTGTTTAAATGGAATTACTACTTGGTTAGGAACTGACGCAATAGAAGGATCACTTGATATCAATGTAATTTTCAGATCACGCGGTGCAAGGATTGGAAGAGCATCATAACTATCTACAATTTTCACATAACCAATAGAATATGTAGCTTCACCAGCTTCAACAACAGAAGGAGCAAATTCTAACAGTAAAATGACATCAACTTCTTCAGCTTCATCTTGCGCAATTATTGATGTCGATTGTCCAGAAATTATAATTGTAATCAATAGTAACACTAAAACTTCATATGAAAACCTTTTTCTGCCCACTATTGTTCAAGAGAACTTTAGCCGATTTGCTTAAAAGCATTTACAAAATTCATTTAAACAATGGATGTTACAACTGTCTGTTATTTAGATAAGTAGAATCATAACAAAAACACAATTCTTACGTTCAACCATCTTCAATTCCAAATTATATTTTTGTTATTAGCAAATCATAAGCTATCCGACACTCCCATTCTCCATCTGCATATCTAGATACATAGTTATATAGATATCATTATATATGGGAGACTTTATATCCAGTCTGTAAAATGAGCCATATATTGAATACACAAAGACGAAGGGCAGTAGCTCCAATCATTGCTACACTACTTATGGTAGCAATTGCTGTAGTTGGAGGCATTCTGATATTCGTGTTTGCACAGGGATTCTTCACTGATACGTCAATACAAGGGCCAACCATTGATTCACTGGAGATATTTGGTTATGACGCACGTG
>JBOGRG010000120.1:0-6090 GCA_050749365.1 Nitrosopumilaceae archaeon | reverse complement strand
TCAACAGATGCCGAAGCTACAACATTTACAATACTTACTACTGGCTTTGTTTGAGGCACGTCTGATTCGATATGTGCCGTTATATATACATCAGTGGGGATTGGATAGTAGTGTATACGAAGAATGAGTTGTTTGAAGTAGAGCATGAGAATGTAGTATGAAACAAGACTCAAACAAATTCAAATTTGAGAAGTCGAAACCTCTAAAGTTCTCAGACAGGATTTTACGTCGTGCATCCCAAAAAAACTTAGAGATATAGATCCCAAAGGCAGAACATATTGTGTAGGCTACAATCAAGATCTATAATTTTAATTTTTTTTAGACAAAGACACTATGATCAAAAAGAAGAAGCTTGATTTGTAGGCAAATTAATACTCCGAAACGGAGGAATAGGCTAGATTAATTAACAGTTATAATTTCAGCACCTGTGTGCGGGGGTCGCCTAGCTTGGTAGGGCGTGGGATTGCTAATCCCATGTCCGCAAGGACCCGTGGGTTCGAATCCCACTCCCCGCGCTTTTTGCGATCTGACACTTAGACTTAATAATCCGAAAATGAGACTCGAAGCAATGGTGAGAAGAAAGACAGTAAAACCAAAACCAGTCTCTGCAAAAAATGTTACAACAGGCTTGTGTCCAAAATGTGGGACAATTGGCAAGATTTTGATAATAGGTGCAACCGGCATGGAAAAGGGCAAGTGCCAAGCTTGTAACGCTGAATTCATACTATAGAATAAAAACTGACTAAACGCTCAAAAAAATGACCCATAAATTTTTTAAGGTCATTTTCATGCTCTAAATTGGTATGAGCGCAGACAATCAAGAGTCGATTTATGAACGAGTTGCAAGACTTGAGGACGAGATTGCTTCTATAAAAAATGAACTTGAAGTGGTAAAGAGAGCTTTGCGTAACAAGATAGCACGACACGAAATATCTATGATAAAAAGCGGTAAGGATATAACCTCAATTATTGACTAGTTCTGTCTTTAATACTTCTTATCAAATCCAAAACAAAATCCACATCTTCTGCTTCTGGTGATAGCTCTAGATACTTGTTCAAAGATTTTATTGCAGAATCATAGTGCAACAGTCTTGATTCTAAGATGCCCTTGTCTCTTAGCTCTTCTGGCGAGTTTGGCTCCATGCCAAGTACGATATCTACACAGCGCATGGCCATGGCATAGTTAAACGATTGAATGTAAGAGTTTTTGAGATTTCTTGTCATTCGTATAAGGATCTTGTCTGGCTCTGTCTCGTTTAGAAAGTCAGGTGAAAATTTGACGCCACCGCCATAATTTCTGTCAAGGATCTCCTGTAAATCATCGATTGTAAGTAGCCTTCCTCTTCCGTATGGATCAAGAATGAATTCCTCTGTATGCTTGACAAGAAAGTGGCTTGGGAAACCAACAAGACGCAGATCCAGTCCTATGTGTCTTGCAATCTCAACGTAAATTATGGATAACGTTATTGGAATTCCACTTTTTTTGTCAATTACAACATTTAAAAAATTGTTTTTTGGATTATAGTAATCGTCACGATCTCCAGAAAATCCCAATGTATCAAAGATGTACTCATTTAGGACAGAAATAAGATAGGTGGGATTTTTTACATCAGATATGGAATCTCGTAAAGTTTTGCCCATCAAATTTAATTTTTGGATGTATTTGTCTACGCTCAAATCAGGATACTCTAGAGTCTGGGCAAGCTTAAGACATTTTTCTACTAGTGTATATCTTGTATTTGTTACAAATGAGACTAGCTCAGCAACTAGAGGATCAAAACCTTGGCTCATAGCCTCTTGAGATACATTTCCGGATTCTTTAGTTCTCTTGTTGTTGGTGGATTTTCAATCAAGGTATGATATGTGTTTTTGCCAAGCTTTGCAAAGACTGTTTCTGTAAAGTCTTTTCCCATGCTTTTTCTTATTTGGTATGTAGAAATGTCAGTGTCTGCAAAGTTGATAAGATAATTTTGAAAATCACTGTCATTTGCTAGAATGTTTTGGACTGCAAACTCTGCCATGCCTTC
The DNA here is from genome assembly GCA_050749365.1 of Nitrosopumilaceae archaeon. Classification (GTDB taxonomy): domain Archaea; phylum Thermoproteota; class Nitrososphaeria; order Nitrososphaerales; family Nitrosopumilaceae; genus JBBDNF01. The sequence goes on along the minus strand of JBOGRG010000120.1, from coordinate 4,063 downwards.
CATTGCGGTAAATGCAGCATGATGGATCTGGATTGGTTTTAGCCACCTTTGGTAAATGTTCAAAAGTTGTGGTAGCATTTCAGAAATTTTTGGATCCACTTCTACTTTGGTAAATGTCATCACATCTGGGCCAAGGACTCTGACAATAAAGTTGTCTGGGTTTAGCATGAAAAAGAGACTTGCTCTTCTAGCTATTGGAAACTCTTCCGGAACAGGTTGTAACTGCAAGTACTCAGAAAGTTTGGTGATGGTATTGTCATCTATCTCTAAAATTATCTTGGCAAGCTCCTCGTTTATTGTGTTTACCTCGACGACTGCCTTTTTGTTTACCTCACGGAGATTTGTCTGAATGGAATGAATTTGTTCTTCAAGGATTGTCATCTTTAGTGCTCCGATGTATCCTGAATTCACATACTCAAACTTGGACTCGTATGGGGGACCATCTTTGTGTAAAATTATCTGGGGATAACTTGATAGAACAAATTTGTTTACAAATATAGTAGAATCAAGATAGTCACCATAAGTGGTGGATATCTTTGAGATGTAGGATTTTGCATAAGTAGAATATGCAAGGTACTTTATTGTATCTTTTTTCATAAGCGCTGCTATCTTGTCAATCTGTTCGTGAGCTATTGCACTGAACAGATCATCAACGTATGTGGCAGAGTCCTTTGTAGCAAAGACCTTTCTTCCCTTTAGTTTTTTGAGCTCAACCAGATCTAAAAGTTCGATTTTAGTCTCAGGTGGGACAGAGATGCCTGTAAACTCGAACACTTTTTCTGCCATGGGAGAAAAAATCTTGTCAGCCAGTACCTTGATCTCTTCAAACTTTAGAGTAGAAGGAAGTGCCTCTTTTGCCTTGGAAAGTGATGATGTGATATCCTTTTCTTCGTTTAGTTCAACTGAAAGCTGATCTATTAATGCCAAAGCAAACTCTTCAAACTCGTCCATCTTGAATGGTGATTATCTGAACTAATTTAACATTAACTTGTAGCTCATCTTTTTGAAAAAAAGTACCGGGGGTGGGTTTCGAACCCACGACCTCCAGATTATGAGTATTACCCTTTGTGTGGACTGGCACTCTAGGCCAGGCTGAGCTACCCCGGCACGATTACGCCTAATTTTTTGATGCAATTAAATGTAGCTTAGGCACTTGCAATTTTTTTCCAATCAATATTTTCCTTTGTGACCCACTGAAATTTCTTCTGAAGTGCTGCGGTGTATAGCTTCTCCCATTCTAGTCCAACTTGATCAGTCCATGCCTTGAAGACTCGTGGGTCTATATAATTTCGAAGCGATGTGCCCAAGTTATAGTCTCTTGTTTTTTCAGCTAGTTCTATCGTTAGTTTCATTTTTTCCTCTCTAAGCTTTAATTTCTCACGTTGCTTCTCAGTCTTTGGTACTGTTTCTTTTATCTTCTTTAGTGCATCTCTCTTTTTTTGTAACGATTCATCAAAGTTCTTTGGAATAGTTCTTTTGTGGTTACACGTGATTGCAGCCTCAAGATTTGCTAATTTAGCATGATAAATCTTGATATTTTCTGATTTTGAATCTAGATCTACCTTTTTGAGATAGTTTGTAACTACGGAGGTTGCTAGGTAGGTTCTAAAGACCTTTGCAGTAAGCCCGTTTACTATTTTGCCAAAAAACTCGTTTACATGCCTTGATGTGATTCCATCAAAAATTAATTCGTCTGGCTTTTTCCTTTCAGTTAATTTTTTCAAGTTATCATGTAGCATCTTGTCTTGGTCCTTTGCAGGTACAGTTTTTTGCCATCTTACACAGTCCTTTCCTAAAAAGTCAAACTCTATTGAATCCGGTTTTAGCTTGACATGTTCTACTCTTAGTGTAGTTGCACCAACTGTATCAGCTTCGTCTGGATCTTTTTCATCTCCAACCCTCATTGCTGTCTTGTAAATCAAGTAACAAACAGTGGCTACCCTTCTCACTTTCTCGTTACGGTCTGTCATCTTTTTGACGATTTGCTCTTTTACCTTCTCAATATGGTCTGCAAGCTTGATTGCCTTGTCGTACTTCATTCTATCTCGTTCCTGTTTTAGATCGGCTGTATCAGAAAGCCAGACGTACTTGCGCTTTTGTGTAAGATAATCTTCCCAGCTGGCAAGCCACATAAAGTCAGACTCGTGAATTATCTTGCCCCAGTTGCCTGGTGGCACCTTGGCTTCTCTTCCAAGGTTTAGCGTCACGTCTTTTTCAGTGATCCTTGGTTTCCATCTTCCACGCAATGGGTGGTCGCCTCTGCCAATGAAAAGACCCGGTGGCTCTGCCATCCAGTTTGCTACCTCGACTTCCTTTCCATCAATTATTGCTCTTCCGTACTTTGCCTTCATCTTTTCTCTGATTTCTTTTCTCTGGACTGCAAGCTTCTTTTTTTGGTCCTTGTCCAATGTCAGCTTGGCATCCTTTTCTGCGTCAACAACCTTGTAAGCTTCAGAAAAATCGATATCGGAAAGCGAGATATTCTTGAACTTGGCAGGAAGCACCTTTACAAAATCAGAAAGAAAATTTTTGCCAAAGACCTTGTCTTGAACATAAGGAGTGTCTTTTTTCTTTGCCCACTGGTATGCCATCTCTTCTTGATCTAAACTCAGTGGTACTTTCTCCCCTTTGATCTTAATCGATATCCCCTTTGACTCAAAAGGCGGAGAGAAAGCTATACCATTGTGTTGCAAAGTTTTCCATTTCATTTCAAACTATCACCAAACCTATGCCTAAATCTGTTGACTTTGACAAAAATTGACTGTCTGGCGTATATCAATCTAACCAATAGCTAGATGCAAACCTTGCGGTAGATGGAATCTTACCAAAGAATAATTTGAAGAATTGCGTCTTCTTTCTTAACTGAACAGCTCTTTTTTGATGTAATTTTCAAATTCTTGATCGGTCTTGGCTTTTCTTGCTTCCAAAAACATTGCAGCGTCATTTCCAACAGAGTATCTTGGTAGTGGTTTTTCAGACTTGATTGCCTTGATTATGGTTCTTGCAACCTCTACAGCTGGCGTGCCCATCTCTGCCATCATGGTTATCCCATTGATGACCTTGTTTGTGATATCCTTGTAGGCAGGATCTGTCTTTGCAGCTCGTTTTGTTGATGACATGAAATTTGTTTTTATCACTCCAGGTTCTATTATTATCACATTAATTCCAAACGGCATCAGCTCGTATCTTATTGATTCACTTAGTCCTTCAAGTGCAAACTTGGAGCTAATGTATGCTGGAGAGACAGGAAAGCCTATTCTTCCTGCAACCGAACTTACATTTACTATTGTGCCAGACTTTTGCTTGCGCATAATGGGAAGAACGGCTTGAAGTGTCCTGACTACACTAAAAAAGTTTGTCTCAAACTGTGCCTTTAGCTCTTCCAATGAGATGTCTTCAAGGCAGCCAAATAATCCATAGCCTGCATTGTTTACTAGAACATCGATTCTGTTTTTATCCTTGATTATTTTATTTATGCAAGCTTGGATGGTCTCGCTTTTATCGACATCAAGCTCTAGTACTTCAAGCTTTAGATCCTCCTTTTTTGCAATCTCTCTTATGGGATTTGCTTTTTTTGTATCACGCATTGTGGCATATGTGTAATAACCATCTCGTGCCAGTGCAAGTGCGGTTTCAAAACCTATTCCGCTTGAGCTTCCTGTAATAAGTGCAATCTTTTCCATGAATGGGATTAAAAAATGGCATTAATAATTTGTATTATTGTAAACGATTCTAGTTATTGTCACACTAAAGGTTTGTCGCCTTCTACAGGTTCAGAAACTTCTGTTGCCTCACCATTGTTGATTCTTTGTAAAACCTCAGCAGCTGAAATCTTGTGCAGGTACTCGTTGTTATTTCCGCATCTATAAGAAAAGGTGCATCTTGGGCATCCTGCCTCACTTTTGCAAGGACACTCCTTTACTATGTGTAGACTCCTCTTAAACGCCCTTTCTAATCTATCATAAAGAGCTCTGCTTGCTCCGTTTCCACCTATGGCAGAATCATATACAAAGATCAAGCCAGATGTTCCAAGAGATATGCCGCCAAGATCTTGTGAGACTCC
>JBOGRG010000119.1:0-1105 GCA_050749365.1 Nitrosopumilaceae archaeon | reverse complement strand
GCAAGGGACTTTGCTTTTGAAATAAAATCAGAAAAAATAGACATACTTACAGTAGCAGTACAACCACTGCCAATCGATCCAATAGGTAGACTTGAAAGCAATATTGACAACAGATTAAACGCAAGAGCGCTAGATCTGCGCAACCAAAAGACAGCAGCTATCTTCAAGCTGCGACATCATGCGCTTGCATCAATTAGAAAGACTCTGATAGAAAATAATTTCATCGAAGTCAACACGCCAAAAATAATCGGCAGTGCAAGTGAAGGAGGAGCAAATCTTTTTTCATTCAAATATTTTGAAAAACAGGCATATCTTGCCCAAAGCCCACAGCTTTACAAAGAGCAGCTTACAATTGGTCTTGAACGAGTTTTTGAAATAGCATCATATTATAGAGCTGAAAAATCCCATACAGTAAGACACCTGACAGAATTTACAAGTGTTGACATTGAAGCTGCCTTTATGGATTATTCAGACGTTATGAATGTTTTGGAATCTGTTGTAGCAAATGTGTTTGAATATACTGATAAAAACTGTGCTGCTGAAAAAAATGCTCTTGGTATAGAAATCAAAAAACCCTCAACACCATTTGAACGTATATCATACAAAAAGGCAATTGAGGAGCTTGGGCGTGATGGCATAAAGCTCGAGATAGGAGATGACTTGCAAGATGCACACCTTCGCAAGCTTGGAGAAAGACACTGTGGATTTTACTTTATAATTGACTGGCCCATGAAACTAAAGCCATTTTATATTCATGAAAAAGACGATGACCCAACACTGTCACGTTCCTTTGATCTTCAGCATGGACATCTTGAGCTTTCTTCAGGCGGCACACGCCTACACGATTCGGCAAATCTAAAATCAAGACTACGAGAGCAAGGTCTTGATCCAAACCAGTTTACTGATCATCTAAGGGCATTTGATTGGGGGATGCCACCACACGCAGGATGGGGATTGGGCCTTGACAGACTGATGTCTGTTCTTACAAAAATTGATAACATAAGAGAAGTTGTCTTGTATCCACGTGACCCAGAAAGACTTTCGCCATAAAAAGATAAATCTAAAAATTCGCTTAAGATACAAGTGCAACAGTGCGATTTCTGTG
>JBOGRG010000118.1:0-30531 GCA_050749365.1 Nitrosopumilaceae archaeon | reverse complement strand
TGGTCTCCTCAAAGACTTCAAAGTCGCTTACGACAATCGTTATTCCGTTATTATAATAAAAAAACTTGTCAGGGGTGTTTTGAAGTGTTTCTCTGATTCCCTTGTTTACGTTTGTCTTAAACTGCATCCACTGTCTTATGTTGGATTCGAATACAAAATCGCGGTTTTTTGTCACAAAATCGGTCAGCTCTCGAAGCTTTAACACGCCAAGAACGGTGTTCTTGTAGTGGATCATTTTTTCCAATTTTATCTTTGATTTCTTACCGGCTGCTGGCTTTTTGATTCGATCCCAGAGGCTTCGTACTATTTTGTCAATATCGATGATTTCGACTGATTCGTCATCATAGTTTACTTGCTGGCTTGTTACATAACAACACTCTATCTTTAGGTTCTTTTCCTGAATTTTTGTAACTAGATTTGCAAGCTCCGGCCGCATCTTTGTTACGTCCTTGGTAAGTAGCCTTTTGACATCTTCTTTGAACTTGGCAATTGCTTCTTCAGAATGGGCAGTCCCATACTTTGACTGAAAAAGCCTTATCTTATTATCGGAAAAATCCACAGGCAAGTAGGCATCTATGCCGAGATCGTTTGCACCATCAATTATTGCGTCTGATGCATCGTCTTCTGTTGCCTCAAAGACCCTAGTCAAAACCCAGTGTAAAAAATTATGGCCCTTTTCAACATCGCTTTTGCCACTCTCCGTATACTCGACTAAACTTTCTTTGATGTTTTGGGTAAACCCCTCAAGAGGCTGCTCGATTTTTTTCTGCAAAAGAAGCGAATGAGATCCAGGGATGTATTCTAGCAGTCCTGAACTTTTTTCTGCCACAACCTGTGCCTTGTAATAGTCGGTATTAGAAAAGCTGGTTATTATATAATAACCACATCTGCTGGCAAGACGCAAAAAACTCTACAAAATAAATTCTCAGCACATACTACTGATCGTAATTGTCAAAAATGATCCTAATTTTGTCCGTAGTGGCAGTGGTGGCAATCATTCTTGCTGGGGTGCTAGTGACGATCAGCCTAGAAAGCAACGTTACTGAAAGCGATAACTTCATGGCTGATCAGCGCACAGTACTGATCACCGTCTCCTCATCGAGGCCTGGCTGTGAGGCTACCAATACCTGTTATGTGCTAGCTGAAATTACGGTTAGTTCTGGGGAAATAATAACATGGGTAAATGAAGACTCGGCATTTCATACTGTTACTAGCGGGTACTATGATACGTATGATGGTATCTTTGATAGCGGCCAACTTGATCCGGCAGAAAAATTCTCATACAGTTTTGATGAGACAGGCAGCTTTCATTATTATTGCAAGTTACATCCTTGGATGGAAGGAATGGTGGTAGTAAAATAAGGTGAGGAAGGGATTCGAACCCTTATAGATTCGCTCTGCAGGCGAACGCATAGCCGCTCTGCCACCTCACCACAATCAGAAAAGTCAACGCTAAACAATTAAATCTTTTAGATCAGAATTTTGAAAATGGTTTTGCAGCAAGCCTGACATCTTCTGCCTTGACTGTCTTTCTTCCAGCATGTACTGACATGTCTACAGCACTTTTGGCTATTACAATACCAATCTCTTCAAGGATTCTTCTTAATTCATCTGCAGACTCATCACTTACTCGTTCTGCTCCTGACTTTTTTAAAATACGATACATTGCAGAAAGTCCAAATTCTGACGCTGTCATAAGGTAGTTTTTCCTAACTTTGATAAAAGACTTCAAGTGGAAAAAAACCCACGCAAGAATCGATTTATACAGACTATTTTAGGGAGAAAATTAAAGGCATGTCATGAGCTGGCTTACAGATGCGCACATACATCTTTCTGATGACGAATATTCGCAGGACATGCCTTTCATTATTACAAGCATGGAAAAGATGAAGATACGTGCGTGCGGTGTATCTATGGATCTTCATACTTCAGAAAAAACACTTGATCTTAGCAAAAAAACTAAACTTGTGTTGCCATTTGTGGGTATTCATCCAGAAAAAGCTGCTGATGATTTAGAACCTGCTGTTGAATTAATAGAAAAAAACTCTAACCAAATTACTGGCATTGGAGAAATTGGTCTTGACAAAACATATGTTTCAAACCATGATGGTTTCAAAAGACAAGAAACTGTATTTCATAAAATGCTTACACTTGCTGAAAAATGGCACAAACCAGTGTCCATTCATTCACGTGGTACATTAGATGAAATACTTTCCATTTTGCCATCATATTCAATTTCTGCATTATTGCATTGGTTTGCAGGCAGCAAAAAGCAACTAAAGACAGCAATGGATCTTGGATGCTTTGTTTCCTATGGACCTACTATGGTTTATGCAAAGGATAAACAAGTTTTGCTTTCTGAGACAAATAAAGACAGAATTCTTGTGGAAACCGATGGTCCTGTTAGATTTTCGCGATGTTTTGGATTGAAAGCAGCTCAGATCACATTTCTTCCAAGTGTTGTTTTTTGTGCAGCCAAAGTTTTGCGCAAAACATATGACGACATCTTACATGACATTGAACAAAATTGCAAGCACTATCTTGGTGTATAGGTATAAAAAACCCCTTCTGCCAATCGAAGTCGTGAACAGAATTAAACGAATTTCGATGGAGGTCTTAGATGATCATAAAGAGAAATTTGGAACTGATTTTGTCAAAAACAAGCAGGCGCTAAACGAAGTAGCTATAATTAGATCAAAGGGACTAAAAAACGAGCTTGCAGGCTATATCACTAAATACATCAAACGTGAGATTGAAGAACAGAAAGAAAAAGAAGCTCAAGCTATGCAAGATGCCCAGTCTGTAGAGCAGATGGCAGAACCGCAGGAAGAAGAGATACTAAACTAGTTTCTAGTCTTATTTTTACAGATAATCTAAACAGAAATTCAATATAGGTAAAAAATAATTTTAGATTGATGATAACAGTAAAGCTGCTGGGTGGAGCAAAAAAGTCTCTTTCTACCGATAAACTAGAACTTGACAAAGATGGTTTAACAGTAGATGATCTTATAGATTATCTTCAGAAAAGCACTCCAAAAAACATGCCACAGTTGGATGTCAAAAACATACTTGTTGCAATCAATGGAATAGATTCTTCTACTCTACAGGGTTTTGCGACTAGGCTGCAAAATGGTGATGTAGTAAGCATAATTCCTGTAATTCATGGAGGCAGTACAAGAAGAACAAGGTTTCAGATCTTAAAAAGATGGGTAGAACTGATGGCAGTAAAAAATGATGTAGATGATCCAATAAGACTCCTTGATGATTTGCGCCAAAAATACCCTGATTTGGCAATTCAGGCTATAAAATCGCGTTATGTACTAAACGCAGAACACGCAAAAAAGATAATTGCGATCTCTTTAGCAGCACAAAAAGATGGTATCATGCTTTCAAACAAACTTGAAACAGATATCCTCATGCGATTTGCATGTACAACACAGATTAGTGAAGCAATTCAAAAAGTAGGTCTACAACAAAAGCAAGATTTTGTTCTAATAGTAATCGGAAAAAAAAATTCAATTAATAAGCTATTTGCTGAACTACGAGTTGTTTTGAAACCAAATCAACTTTTTGGAAAGAATTTTGGCTTTTTACAAAAGGAATTTGTAATATCTAAAAAACAGCTGCAAGCAGTAATGTCGCAAACTCCACTTGAGGATTTGCTTGCTGAAAAAGCAGCAGTACTATTCAGATAAGCTGCGTTTTAATTTTTGTGTACTGATGATATCATTTTCTTTGAGGACTGAAACTCCAGTCTTATTCCCGAGTATTTCTACAAGTATTAACCAATCAAATTTCTCAAGAGATACCTTGCTGCTGATTTTGTTTGCAATCGCATCTATGATCTCTTTGGTTGAAATCATAGAGTGTCTCTTTTCTACTGTAATTCTATAGGTATTTTGTGACATTATTGCATCTGCGTGATTAAGAACAGCGTTTACTATATTCTCCTTTTCAGTAACCACAAATTCTTGGATTGGTATGATTCTAAGGCAGTATCTTATACTCCAAGGTTCATCAAGTATTTTTTCTTGAATTTTTTGTACTGCAAAAAATGGATCAAGCGAAGTTATCACAGTTATAATTCCTGATAAATGAGATACCTCAATCCTAGGGTTTTCGTCTCCTAGCTCTTTGAGAATTTTAGATATTTCTTCTGCAGCCTCAGCTTCCAAATGCCTGCCACATGTTATAATCAAATTCAAAGTACAGTAGTAAGCTCCTTTTTGGTTATGTTTCCTTGTCTTAGTATTTTCAAGTCACTTTCAATTATCTCAACTATGGTAGATTCTATTGAGTTTGAGATAGTGCCGCCATCCAAGAAAATATCATATCCAGAAAAACTTTCTAGAACCCTCTTTGAGTCAGAAAAAGCTGGAAAACCAGAAAAATTCGCACTTGTGCCTACAAGAAGTTTGCATTCCTTCAAAAGTGATAAAGCACATCGATGGTTTGGTACGCGAACAGCTATTTTATCATCAAGATTCATAGCTTTTCTAATTTCATCATCTTTTAGCTTTACAACTAACGTAACCTGGCCTGGCCAGAATCTATCAGCTATTTTGCTTGACAAATCATCAAAGACTACTATTTTTGAAATTTCCTCCTTTGAGTAGCCAAGTACGGGAAGCGGCTTGGATTCTTTTCTTTTTTTTACTCGAAAAATTGATTGAATGGCTGTTCGATTATGTGGATCGCAACCAAGACCATAAACAGTATCTGTAGGAAATACGGCCAGACCTCCATTCTTTATTACATCTGCAGCCATTCTGATTCCTTTCTGATCACATGCAACTATCACAATTTTTCTTAAACGATTATTAGTAAATTATGTTTTGTTATTGAAAACAATATAGGCATGATTCCTGTAATATGTTCATGGATGAAGAAATTCACCAATGTCAATGTCCTCCAGGAACTGAAACTTATCTAAACGACGACGGCATGGACATTTGTGTTTCCTGTGGCGGTTGGGTAGCACCAGCATAAGCAAGCATTTGTTAAAAAATGCGTTGCTCAGAAACGGTTGCATTAGAGAATATTGTATGGAAAACAAACCTTTTACAAATATACAAATTGTGAATCCTAACTAAATCTTTAATAATAAACTGTATTTTTTGTACAAACGATGTCTGAAGAAGTAGATAACGATTTTGAAGATGACTTTGATGATGATATAGAAGACGATATCGATGATATAGATGATGAAGAATAGCTAAATTCTTAGACCAAACGTGTCGGCAAATTCTCTAAAGCCACGGTAGGCCTGTAAAAATTCTCTGCCTTTTGGACTGATCTTGTATTTGCAAGCCCTTTCAGAGTTCGTTTGTTCCAAGAGACCTTGTTGGACGAGGGTTCCCAAAATTTTTGAGATTCTTGCATGAGAAATGTTTGCCTTGCGTATCAAGTAGGTAACACTTGCGCCACTCTCATCAGGAACTTCATCTCTGGTGGTGGCAAGTATATCTCCAATAATACTCATGTGGGTTCTATACACTGCTGCCAAACTTCATCCCCATTAGTGGTACTCTTGAGATGGGTACAAACAACGCACCCAAACCGACTATCTTGGTAGAGATTGAAACAAAATAGAGAACCGATTCTGGAAAGATAACAGAATACCATCCAAGAAACTCACCTAAGGCTAATAGACCAAGGCCAGAAGCAACGAAAATCGTACTTCTCTTCTTATTCTCCATATACGATAGAATTGTCTCTATTGTTCCATATATCAATAGGATAAAAGAAATTGACCTTATAATATGCTCAATTGAATTACCAGGTATGATAAAAAGTGGCACAATTAGGGACCTGAGATATCGTGATTTTGGGAAAAATGATTTGATACTGTGCGAGAAAGCGATGAAAAAATATCCTACTGTCTGAATTCCTACTCCAAGTGTTTGAACCCAAGGTTCTATTTCATTAGACTTTATTAGAAGAGATTCAGCCAGAAATCCAGCTCCGACAACGCCAAAGCCAACACTTATTGATAAAAAAGCTATGGCTAGTCTAAAAAGAGTAGGACTTCCTGTGTTTTTAAAACCAATATGAGACAAAATTCCTATGGATAGACCTACTACAAAACCTATTAAATTCAGAATTATCTCAAATACAAATTCCAACTAACCGCCATATCATCCAAAATTAATTAAGTCTTACAGGTAATTTTTTTCTACCAATCGTCAAGAGTTCCAGCAGTAGTGCCTTCAGTACTGCTTACATAATCTCCTAGAATATCAGAATATGTAGAGTCCTTATATGCTATGTACTTTACATACTCGCCGTATGTCATATCAAGTGAACAGTGTGAACACCTAACATAAGAAAAGTCGTCCGCAAGCTCTGCTAAGCCTTCGCACTTGGGACATTTCAGCTTCATGGTTTTTCTAACTCCTGTTACTGTAATATGCTTTCTTAAAAAAAGATAAATGGCTACAGTAGGTGGTTTTTACTATGGCAAGAACATGTACAAAGTGCAAAAAGCAGATTCCTGATAATGAAGAGCTAGCACCAGCGGCTGCAAACTATCCGTGTTGCAATGAATGTTGGAAGGCTTGGAAAGAATATAGTATTATGGTTATGAATGAAATGAAGCTTGACATGTCTCTCCTAGATCACAGAAAGGTTCTAAAAAAATATGAAAAGATCTTTGTGGGGGTTATGACACCAGAGGGAGATGTAATCAACTTTGCTGATGAAACCCAGAGAAAGCCTGATCATCCAGTTTAGATTCCAAGTTCCTTTTTTGCTCTATCCGGTACTATAAGATACAATTTCTTTTTCTGACTATCATCTAAAGTGTCAAATATTTTTTTGACCGAATTGGAAATTATATCCTTTTGAGTTTGGGTTAACGACAAAAAGATTTCCAGAATGCCATCAAGGTTAAACAAAACAAGTTTGTTTGGATTTTTCGTAATCTCAGTAACATAGCTCAAAAACATGTCTACTCGCTGCTCTTCAGTTATACTGCTTAAAACTTCAAGCCATGTCTTAAACAACTTTGCAAACTTGTCAAATGGTATTGTAGGTCCAGCGGCAAGGGCGTTGTTTATGATCTCCACTTTATCTGACTGAGACATTGAAAAAAATTCCATCAATCTTTTCTGCAAAATTGGTTTTCTCAAAAATTCTGGAAGATTTGATAACGATACTATTATGTTCCCTGCATAGTTTGGTTCTGACAACAGACTTGCATCAGTTTTCTTTGTTAAAATTGTATTGTCACAACTTGGCTTAAATATGTGCAGCTTTGTTTTTCTTGTATGCCCTCAACAGTTGTAGTAGGTGGATTTTTTGGAGACGAAGGAAAGGGAAAGATCATCTCTTATCTTGCGATAAAAGATAAACCAACAATAGCGATACGGGGGGGCGCAGGTCCAAACGCAGGACACACAATAGAATATGAAAATAAAAAATACAAAGTAAGAATGCTTCCAAGTGCATTTTTGAATAAGGAGACGAGGCTTTTGATTGGGCCAGGTGTTGTAATAAGTCCAGAAGTTCTTTTAAAAGAGATAAACGAGTTTGGAGTTTCAGACAGAACTTTTGTAGATTTTCAGTGTGGAATCATAGAGGAATCACATAAAACTGTTGATTCACAAGGTAGACTAAAAGAATCAATTGGTAGTACAGGGTCAGGTACAGGTCCAGCTAATGCAGATAGAGCTATGAGAACACTAAAGCTTGCAAAAGACATCGATTCACTTGCACTTTATCTTGATGATGTACCAAATGCCATTAATTTTGCTCTACAACAAAATGAAAAAGTCCTGGTGGAAGGAACACAAGGAACTTTTCTTTCGCTTTGGCATGGAACCTACCCATTTGTCACATCAAAGGATGTTACCGCGTCAGGAATATGTTCTGATATTGGTCTTGGCCCAACAAACGTAAACGATGTCATGGTGGTTTTCAAATCATATGTTACTAGAGTTGGCACTGGTCCACTGAAAAATGAACTCTCGCTAGAACAAACCGCTGCCAAAGGGTGGCAAGAAGTGGGGACAGTAACAGGCCGTCCACGAAGAGCTGCGGAGTTTGATTTTGATCTAGCAAAGAGAGCTGTTATGCTCAACAGCGCAACACAGATTGCCATAACTAAGCTTGACATAATTTTTCCAGAGTGTGAGCATATGGAATCTTTTGAGGATCTTAGCTCTCCAGCAAAACACTTTATCAAATCAATTGAAGACCAACTTAAGGTATCAGTGACTCTCATTGGAACTGGTCCAGATGTTAATGACATAATTGATAGACGAGAATCTAAAGATTAGATTGTACAACTGGCTACCTTTTAATGGGGTATTTTTTGCAAGAAAACTGTGATAAAGCTGCCTAATTATGTTCAAGTCGCAGACAGAATTGAGTTCTCAAGACTAGTCTGTGCTTTGGAGAGGGTTCCACGTACATCCTTTTCATTTGAGCATGAAGGCAAACATGTTATCTCCGTACAGATGGATGTTCTCAAAGAAAGGCCAGTAATCTATTACGCGCATGTGGAAAAGAATGGTCATTATATTTCCTATGGTTTCAAGTCTGGAAAAGAAGATTCTGATATTGTAAACATCATCACAAATCCTACCTACCTATACTCACCAATTGTAAGAGTAAAGTCATTACCGCCATCATTAAAGCCAGAAACAAGCAAGGATTCAGAGTGCGTCTATGAGCCACTTGAGCTTGAAGACCTCGCAAGTTTGGTAAAGTTAAGCTATGGATTTGAAGAGTCTCCTTTTCCACTCTTTGCTTTTTCAGATGGAAACAAATGGGTGATGGGAGTGTTTATGAACTTTAACGAATCAGACGATGTGTCATACTTTTGTCATGTGAAACTAGACAATGAACCTGCAAAACCTTTTTTGAAATACTCTAGTAAGGATGGAATGGAACCAGCTTTTGCTGGTACAGTAAGCGAACATGGTTATTCATATCTAAAAGTAATAAAGCTAAAAGACAAACACCCACTAGTCAAGCTATGACAAATTTTAAAACGAGAATAAAAGAATCGTCGTCAGATAAAAGCAGAATAATATTAGCAAACGATCTTGATCACATCCCACTAGAAAAACTTGCAAGTAAAACAATTGCAAACATAAAAACACTAAACAAGTTTCTGTGCGCTATCAAATTCAATTTTCATATGATCCTACCACTTGGAACCAGAGATTTTAAAAAAATAAACCATGTAGCACATGATGCTGGGTTGCAGACTATTGCAGATATAAAACTAAATGATATTGGAAATACAAACAAGATTGCCGCCGAAAGACTCTGGCAAGCTGATTTTGATGCTGTGATTGTAAATCCCATCATGGGACCAGAAAATCTTAGAAATATGATATTCTCAGCTCACAGGCATAATAACGGAATAATATCACTTGTTCACATGAGTCATGCGGGGGCAAAGTCAGGATACGGTCTCACAATAAAGCCGTCTGGTAACAAAAGACTCTCAAAACTTCACGAACTATTCTTAGAATGGTCCTATTCATTGAAAGCAGATGGCATTGTTGTAGGTGCTACCGTTCCAGAAATCATCAAATCATGCAGCCAAAAAGTAAAAGGATCGTGTGATATTTACTCACCAGGAGTTGGCACTCAAGGGGGAGATCCAATAAAGGCAATACGCTGTGGAGCTAATTACCTAATTATAGGAAGAACCATTTTGAATTCAAAGGATCCTACAAAGGAAGCTAAAAAACTACAAGACCTAAGTCTTGCAGCATAGTTTTTTTACTTTTTTTAATATGTTCTGAGCATTTTTGTAGGTTAACTTCTTTAGCGCATCATCAAACCCAAGCCAAACAAATCCCAAATGCTCATGTGAAATCTTTACATCAGTAGTTTTTGTTTTTGCAAGAAAAAAAACCACTTGCTTGTGAACTCTCTCTCTATCACGTTGATAGTGATACTCTATTTTATCTTCGAAACCCTCTACAAACTCAACATCTGAAATTCCTGTTTCTTCCTTAATCTCACGTACTACTGTTTGTCGTAGGCTTTCACCATTCTCCATGTTGCCTTTGACAAAATCCCAATGTCCAGATGGATAGTTTAAAAGCAGAAAAACTGTCCCAGATGGTGTCTCACTAAATAGTATTGCACCAGCGGATCTCTCCTCAATCACGATTTAGGGAAAATTGTTCAACTAAGTATTTCTTTCTATTATTTGCCCAATCTTCGTGCTCTTTTTTGGAATGTTCTTATAGCACGCATAAGGTCTATTTTTCGAAATTCTGGCCAGAATACATCCATAAAGACAAGCTCGCTATAGGCACTCTGCCAGAGTAGAAAACCACTTAGTCTCTTTTCACCAGATGTCCTAAGTATCATGTCTGGTGATGGCTGTGGCAAATGAGATGTGTAAAGACATGATTCAATGACATCTTTGTCTATCGCATCCACATCAAGTGAACCCTCCTTAATCTTAGTTCCAATCTTTTTCACAGCATCAACTAACTCGTTCTGACCGCCATAAGCTATAGCTATATTGAGATAATGATCAGAATAATTTTTTGTAACATCATCTAATCTGTTCAAAACCTCCCTTAGAGATTCAGGAAGAAGATCAACACGTCCTATGGCTTTGATCCTCATTCTATTGGAGTGTATTCGACGGTCATCGTATAATTTTTCAAGTCTTGTTTTGATCAAATCAAACAGATAATGCAGCTCATCGTCATCCCGAGCCAAATTCTCTGCTGATAAAACATAAAGTGTAATGATCTTTATGTCAAGCTCCTCACACCAATCAAGCAAATTTTCTACCGCATCAGCTCCATGGAAGTGACCATTCATCTTTAGAACAAGATTCCTCTTTGCCCATCTGCGGTTTCCATCCAATATTATTGCGATGTGATTCGGGAGAATCCCGTTTTTGATCTCACGTTCAAGTTTGCTTGAATACATCTTATAAAGACCAAAAAGGCCCATTGTCTTTTCTTTTATTCCGATAAAACTTCACCGCCTCTTTTCTTCCTATATTTATGGAAGAGGACTGAGGCAGATATCAGTATTACTGCCAGTCCAGCTAGGAGCGGTGGAAGAAGAGTAAAGGGATTTTCATCAGTTGTCATTATAGTTGTGAATTGTAATACGATAGGATAGAGGGTTACTAGTACTATTAGCCTCAGTACGTCAGTTACTGATCTTAAGCTTCTCTTGAACCAACTACTTAACAGTGACCCCCCAAACATAGTTCCAAGGCCCATCCACAGAAACGGCAATATCCCTGAGACAAAGAGGCCAACTATAGTCTTGTTTGTGATCAACGCAAGTATGTCAAGTTGAGCTGGAATAAGCTCTGGATTGACAGCTCCCAATCCAGAAGGTATTGAAACTAGAATCAAAAGCCATCCTGTTACCATTGTAAATATTCTAACGAAACCAGCTGGTGTTGGCTTTGTCCAATGTGACCAAGCCCTGTCTACATCAAAAGCTCGGATAAGAAATGCTCCCCCAAGGATACTCAGCAAGACTGCAAAAATTTCTTTAGTTATTCCAAGTACAGATGCAATTCCTCCAATAACAAGTAAAATTCCTGGTACTCCAAGGAAAAACTTGGCGTACTTGGAGTCAAATACAATTGCTCGTAAATATCTTCCAAGAACCGCATAAGAGTATTCTACACTTCGACTTGCACGCATGACAACCCTGCGAACAGAAACAATGGGTAGAACATTTTGAATTATTGGAATTACGCTTTCGTCATCTTCCCCATCTGAAACAATCACAGCACCATTTGCTGCATATTTTTCTGTAACTGATTTTATCTGTGCAACTATTTTTTCATCAGCCTGAACACCTCTACGTTCTTCTCCTGCTACAACAATTACTTCTGCTTGGTATCCTTTGCTGACAAGATCCTCGTATGTTTTTACCGCTGCAAAAATTGAATTAGAATCCGCATCCTCTGGATCTTCTAGTGCAAGTCTTTGTGCAGCTTCGATACAAGCATTTCTACCAACAACAGGTGTTAAAACTCCAGCTTTCTTTCCAATATCGTCATCTCTATCAACGCAAATTACAAGTAGTCTGCTTATCCTAGTTTCAACCACTCTTTTTTCCAGATTCGCATCTTTGACTGACATTATCTCTGCTACAAAATTACGTTCCCCATTAATTAATTTACAGTACTAGTACACAGACCTACCTTATCATAAAATGTAACTTGAGACAAATCTAGTAATCTAGGGCCTTGTCTCATCAGACCTGAGAGCAAACGATTCAGACTCTTTCTTTAAGATATCTAACGTCTCAAGGTTCTCTTGTAGATTATCTGAACTACCACCCTTAATCTTGCTAGCCAAAACTATTGCTTCTCTCAGATAGCTGTTATAGCTTTTCAACGATTCACCATAGTTTAGGTAGCTCTCACGCCATTCTTGAAGAGCTCTACTCTCTACAATTTCTATTATCAAAGAATTAATCTGTGAGGTGGAGGCTTCTGCTTTTGTTATAAAGTCATCTGGCGCCATTGTGCCACTAAGCATATTTTGCAAGTCTTTTCCGTTCTCTTCTGCTATAATACCATGTCTTGCCTTAACGCTCTCAAGATGTCCCTTAAAGTCAGATACGACAAAACTCGAGTTATTACTCTGTGGGATAAACCATACTGAGAAGCTTGCAGCAGTAATTGCTGCCAATATTATTCCAGTGACTACGACACTCCTTTTTTTAGCCAACCCCTCTCAATCTAGCCGGAATAGTTAAAAGCATAACGCACATGTTCAATTTTACATTTACTTACACGCAAACTTGCTAATTTCTCTAAGTTGGTTCATTTACTCGTTAGAAATATCAAAAAATTACAATAATTTATAGAATTTATACATGCATCAGTTAGTAATCAAAATATAAAATTTAACCACCTCTAGCGTATAGTAAAATAATTTTTACATCGCCTTCCTAAATACAACTTCCTTCGTAAAAGTGTGAAATGACACAAGCATACTGTGTGAAATGCAGGAAGAAAGTCGATATTGCAAATCCAAAAGAAGTTAAGCTAAAGAACGGACGACCTGCAGTAAAGGGTACATGCCCAAAATGTGGCACTAATGTCTTCCGCATAGGAAAGCCTTAGGGGCCACTTTCTTCTTTTTTAAAATAAATCCATATAGAGGGTCACTAGGGAATTCTATCATTGCCAAAGTCAGAATATGAGAAACTCTTAAAGAAAATCCAAGACAAGGTTTCTGAAAACAAAAAAAATTTAGGGTCTAGGTTTGAACTTCCGCCTGTAGATATAATGTGGCAGGGCAATAGGACGTTTTTCCGCAATTTTGCTGAATTTCCAAAGATTCTACGAAGGGACCCAGATAAGGTGCTTCAATATCTTTCAAAGGAGTTTGCAACTCCTGCTCAGATTGCAGGTGACAAGGCAGTATTTGTGGGCAAAAAGGATCCACATGATTTTACGGCACTTCTTACAAGATATGTAAAAGAATATCTGGAATGTCCAACGTGCAAGAGCCCTGATACCAGAGTAGAAAAATCAAACAGGCTGACCTTTCTCACGTGTGAAGCGTGCGGGGCCAAATCGTCACTGAAGGGTATATACGCATAATGTCGTTTGCAGTACGAACAGTTACTTATCAACAACATCTGATGCTCAATATTTGTGATGCAAATCTTTTGGGAAAAACCCTTACGGAATCTGATCTTGAATTGAATATAAGCAGAAGCTATTTCGCAGAACGTTTTGTAGATAAAAATGAGGCAGAAGAACTTTTGAGGACATATTCAATAATAAACATGGTTGGAAAAGAAACAATCTCTTTGTCTGTAAATCTTGGAATAGGTTCGTCACAGGGAGTAAAAGAGATTGACGGCGTTCCATTTCTTTTAGTTTTTAAATTCTGACAAAACAGCACAATTATATACGTTCAGACAGGAACGATTTTTGATTATTGTGGGAAAACGCAAAGTTCTAAACGAAAGTGAACTGAAAGAAATGAAATTGCCAGAAGAGGGCGAGCTTCTAGGCAGAGTTATAAAACTGTTAGGTAGCGATCACGTTCTGGTAAAATGCACTGATGACAAAACTCGTATGGGAAGAATACGTGGAAAGTTGAAACGAAAAATATGGATTCGTGACAACGATGTAGTTACACTTGCACCTTGGGATTTCAAAGCAGAAGATCGAGGCGACATTACATGGAGATTCACGCTATCACAAGTTGATTGGCTTAAAGATAATGGCTATCTATCAAAAGACTTCTAAAAGATAGTAACTTCATTTGCGGCTAAATTTAATCCAAAATATTGTTGGCTGAACTTAAAAATTCCCAAAACAACGAATTTCTTGAAAAAGATATTAAGAATATTATACTGATTCTTTGTTAAAAGGAGTTTAACTGTGAAAAGCATGCATGACATATTAGCGAGGATATTAACATGAGTTTTGAAAAATCAATTCTCATACCACTTGATAGAATTGGTGCACTAATTGGTAAAGCTGGCAAGGTAAAATCCAAAATAGAAAAGATATGCTCTGTCAAAATAACGATAGACAGCGAAACGGGAGAGATAATGATAAGAGATATGGGAAACATAGAGGATATGCTACCTTTTAAGGCAGTAGAAGTTGTAATGGCAATAGGACGAGGATTTTCTCCTGAAAACGCAATGCGTCTTTTGCAGGGAGAAAACGTCTTACATGTAATTGATTTGCGGGAATTTGCAGGCAAATCACTATCTCACATTGAAAGGATAAAAGGGAGAATAATTGGAGAGGGTGGTAGTGTGAGGCACAACATAGAAGAGCTTAGCGGCGCTAGTATCTCAGTTTATGGACATACTGTAGCCATAATAGGAGAAGGAAATCAACTAAAACACGCTATAGGTGCGATTGAGGCCCTTTCACGCGGTAGCATGCATGGTGCAGTTTATAACGAATTACAACAAGCAAGACGTAGAGAAAAACTAGAAAGACTACACTTATGGGAAGATGGAAATGTCTTTGACTAAGGAAACATTTAGTCAGATCTCACCAAGTGAGTTCTTTTACAGAAACAGAGATCTTGCGGGTTTCAGTAATCCAACAAGATCACTTTATACATCTGTGAGGGAGTTTGTTGAAAATGCTTTAGATGCGTGTGATCAGAAAGGAATTTTGCCGGACGTTCAACTTTCAATTAAAGCAGTAGATCCAGAACAGCCAGATCCAAAACCGTACATACTTACGGTAAAAGACAACGGTCCTGGTATAGAGCCAAAGCATATTCCACTTGCATTTGGAACTGTCCTTTATGGTTCAAAGTTTGGACTAAAACAAGCTAGAGGTATGTTTGGACTTGGAGCAACAATGGCAATACTTTATGGTCAAATTACCACAAACAAACCAGTCACTGTAAAAAGCTGTGCAGATGGAAAAACGCAGGACGAATTTGTCATGCTGCTTGACATACAAAAAAACAAACCAATCATACAAAAACACACTACAAAAGAAGCCTCAAAGACTGGGCTCTCGGTTAGTATTGTGTTAGATGGAGATTATTCAAAGGCTGGAACAAAGATTCGAGACTATGTATCGCAAACATCATTGATTACACCATATGCTTCTATAACATTTGAAGACCCAACAGGACAAAAATTTCATTATCCTCGAATTGTAAGAGAAATGCCTCCATCACCCACAATCATCAAACCACATCCGCATGGTATTGATGTGGAGACAATTAGAAGGATGATAGTAGATACACATTATCAAATTCCGGTAGTTGATAACAAAATGATAGTAAAGGTTAGAGCTGAGCTGGGGTTGCAGAAAAAAAATCTGAATCCAAAGGGAATCTTGGATAGAGCACAAATGCGCTGGTCAAGTCTTTCACGCCCTGTCAGAACTGTTATTGCATTGATGTCGTTTCTTAATTTAGATTTTGATGGCCTAAGCAAAACTCGCATTGATGATCTTGACATTGCTAACAAAAAACTCATGTATTGGAATTTTGGAGAATCACAGTCACATGTAGTTGAACTGGATCCAGAAAGCCCTTACTTTAAACAGCTTGCAAATACAATGCAAGGAGACACATTACATTCCTTTTTAACTAAAAGATTCCAAAGGGTTGGACCAACAACTGCAGACAAGTTTGCAGAATTTGCCAAATTCAAACCAGAAAAAAGAATTGGTAGCATGACAAATGAAGAGCTTGTCAGGCTAACAGATTCACTTCAAAAATTTGAAGAGTTTTTATCTCCAGATCCTAGCTGCCTTGCACCCCTTGGAGAGGAGCCATTATCTAAAGGCGTAATGAAATTTTTTAATCCAGAGTTTGCCTCTGTAATACAACGCAGCGCCTCTGCATATTCTGGATTTCCATTTATTGTTGAGATGGGAATTGCGTATGGAGGTGATATACCTCCCACTGGACTCAAAGTCTACCGTTTTGCAAACAGGATTCCGCTTCTTTATGATGAGGGAAGTGATGTTGTACTCAAGGTTGTAAATGAATTGGACTGGAGTCGCTACAAAGTCAAAGGCGAACCCCCTCTTGTTATAGTCTCACATATCTGCTCTACTAGAATTCCATACAAAACTGTAGGAAAGGAAAATGTTGCTGATAGACCCGAGATAGAACGTGAGCTTAAAAATGCGTTGCAATATTTGGCAAGAAAACTAGCTGTGCATATGTCTAGGCAAGGGATGGCAGATATGGCAAAAAAAAGAGCAAACCTTTACTCAAAATATATTCCACTTGTTGCACAATTTACTACCGAACTTTCTGGGAACAAAAAAGAACCTAATTATAAACATCTGATAAAGAAAGGAAGCGAGATTGAAGAACAGCAAGTCTAAGACCACAAAAACTACAGAAGCAAGAAAAGAAAAATTACTCTTGCTTTTAAAACAATATGGTCTTGCCATTTATAATGATCTTGACCAAGGCAAGTTTCCTCAATTTTCAATTCCAAGCAGATCTGTTAGTAATATAGTATATGATAAGAAACTAAGACAGTACATACTTGGCAACGCTGCTGCAGTACGAAGCTCGAGAAACATGTCGCAGCTTCGTTCCTTTACCCAGCTTGCGTGGCTTGCGTTTTTTGCAAATAGACTTGTAACGGAAGGAAAATCATCAACCCTTCGAGATATCTACTATTCATCACAGGCTTTTGATATAGACTTTGAAGATCAGCCAGAATCAGACAACATAATAGTTGACCTTGAAGCAATACTTGCACATGCAAGAGAGGACTTGCATATCTTTCCTGAGGAAAGAAGTAGCGTTTTTGGTGATCTGACAATAGAATATACTGTACGTGGATACGAGGGAAAGAGAGTAAATCTATCTGACCATCCTGATGGTTATCTAATCGGCCCGAGCCTCAGTAGTGCAGAACTGGTAGACACAAGCGCCGAGCTTGTCATTGCAATTGAGAAGGGTGGTCTTTTCACCAGATTTGTAGAGGAAAAAGTCAACAAAAAGTTCAAGGCAATAATAGTAGATACAGCAGGTCAAGCACCACGCTCAACTCGATATCTTTTAAGGAGACTTAACACAGAATTGGGGTTGCCAGTTGTTATTCTCGCTGATGGAGATGTATATGGTGAACATATTGCTATGGTGATCAAATCTGGTTCTGCAAATGCTGCGCATTTACGAGAGCTTACAGTTCCTGACGCAAAGTGGCTTGGTGTATGGGCAACAGACATTGAAAAATATAAACTTCCAACAATACCAATGACTGAATCAGACATAAAACGAATCTACGAACTGCAAAAAGACCCTCGTTACCAAGAAGGTAATTGGAAAAAACAACTAGAAGTTTTCTTAAAGCTAAAACGAAAGGCCGAACTTGAGGCATTCTCCAAATACGGGCTAACAAACATCACTGACAAATATCTTCCAGAAAAAATGGAACTGGCAAAGAGTCTATAGTTTTTTTATTTTTAGTGTAAGTACGCCATTTCTATACTTGAAATCATGGATTCCCATGTCAGGTGTAACCTCGATTGGAACTTCTTTTGAAAAGCGACCAGAACCATGTATGTATAGAATGCCATCAATCAACCTAACACTTACCATGTCCTCTGGTCCTGGAACTTCGGCCACAAAGGTTATCTCCTGTTCGCCTTTTATAAGGTCATAAACCCAATTCTTTGAATCACTCTCCTTTGGGGTATATTGTGGTTGGCTGTCCAGTGTCATCTTCTTTAGGACTCTGACCCAGTAGATCATTATTGCGGCAGCAATGCCTATCAAAATAAAGCTAACGTATCCTTGTGAAGCTCTCGATGACATTATGTATACTATACCAAGAAACAACAAAACCATCAGTGGTATGATAAAATCAAGTGATTTATCGTTTGAGTATTTCCTTTTATAGCTTGCCAAACTCTTCTGCATATTCAACCATTTAGACCAAATATAAAGGATCTTTGATTTTTTCATCTGTCAGATTTTTATAACCTTAGCTTCATCTAGTGAATAATTTGGTTAATCATGACATTGCAAAAAAGTCAAGAAAAGAACTGTTTGCAAAAGGAACTCTTATTGCTGTCATAATCAGTGTACCTTCTCTTGAGCATTTTTCATTGCATGGGCTGTACTAGACAACCTAATTGAGGCAGCAATAGCAGGTCTTGTTGTACATTTTATTGCAATGGGTTTTGTAGTGAAGATCGCAAAAAAAATCTTGAGTGCAAAATACTAGGTAGTCTCCCATCTTTTATACAATTCATGCTCAATGTTAAACTGATCAAGACATTTTCCAACAATGTGGTTGAGTATGTCCTCTATGTTTTTTGGTCTGTTGTAGAATCCAGGCATTGCAGGCAGAATAACCACCCCTATTCTTGATAGCTTTAACATGTTTTCTATGTGTATGCTTGTAAGTGGTGTTTCACGTGGAACAAGCACCAGCTTTCTTGACTCTTTTATTGTTACACCAGCTGCTCGTGCTACCAAAGTTTCTTCATAGCCATTTGCTATGCTTGAAAGCGTCTTCATACTGCACGGAATGATAATCATGCCATCGGTTTTGTGTGTACCACTAGAAACACTTGCGGCCATGTTTGAATCATCAGAATAATGACCTGCCAAGTCTCTTACATATTTGAAATCATAATCAGTTTCCAAGGCAAGGCATTTTTTTGCCCACTCTGTCATGATCAAATGTGTATCGATCTTGCAGTTTTTGAGAGTCTCGAGCATTCTTATTCCGTACAGAATGCCAGAGCTTCCAGTAATTCCTATAACCAGTCGCATATGTAAAGTGCCGTAGCACAATATTTAATTCCAACGATAAATTTGATTTGCCTCACCTTTAATTATCGCAGAGATTTTCTGATGCGTTATGAGTGTGAGCTTGAATAATGTTGAAGAAAAGCTTGTCTCAGAGCTTAGGTTGTCACCACTTCAGGCAAAAGTGTTTCTCTTAGTTGTAAAAGGGGGGAGGATGACTGCAGAGGCTATTGCAGAAAATCTTGGAATATCAAACTCTGAGGCTTTAGAGAACGCAAAAAAACTGATGGAAGTTGGTGGCTTTATTGATATAACAAAAACAGAGTTTGAAAGCATGCATCCAAGATTTGCTGTTGTAAATATGTACAGAAGAATGTGTCAACGAGAAAATATTCAATTTAAAAAAAATCTTCTTATAGATAACATTGCGATTGTTTTGGAAAAACCCTATGATGATGCAAGAACTAAATAGAACCATACAGCGTGGAGATCAATGAGCGTAGATCAGGGCTCGTGTAATCATCAAATAGTTTACTATGGCGTCACAAACATAAATTATGAAAAAAAAACAATTGGCTCAGTTGACATTTGGCGTTGCGTTATATGTAAAAAACACTTTTGTGAGGAAAAACAGCTAGGCATCGAAACGATCGTCGATTATGTAGGTATGCCACAAATTAATTCAGATCAAAAATGGTCTGTTCTTATATGTGAGCTAAAGAAACATAAAGAAAAGTGGAAGCTTGTTAAGATTAAAAAAGATGATGAGATTCAGCATGAATGTGTTGATGAGAAAATTGTTAAGCTTAAAGTAAACGACTTTAAAATAGAAGACGAAAAACACCGGAACTTTCTCATAGAAAATTCTGTTAATAAGGCAGTAGAGATCTAGTTCTTTTGTATGAATATGAAAGTTCATGTCAGTAATGTTCATGGTAGCCAGATTGCAGCTAAAATTACGGGTACATTTACAATAGACAAGCACACTTTTAGGTTCAATGCCATTGCATTTGGACGAATAGGTGGACATAACATAGGTGCAAAAATCTCAAAAACTACACAGAAAGCACTTGCCAAACTAGGCTACAACGTGGATTACGTGATAAACGATCTTCAGCAAAAACTTGTCCATGGCGATATTACTATTCCAGAAGGTATCACAAAAGAGTATTTTGCAGATATCTAGAATTGAGCCTCTGTTAATGCTTTTTCACAGGAACAGTTTCTTTTTTGTGGAATAAAATCGGGAAGAACGGAGAGAAGTTTTTTAGTCATTTCAACATTTTTTGTCAAAGTTTCCATAACTTCTTTTGCTGTTACCGGCTTTTCTGCCCATACATCATAATCTGTTACTGTAGAAATTGAAACATAACACATCTGAGCTTCGCGTGCAAGTTGGCATTCTGGTACAAGGGTCATGCCAATTATATCCGCCCCTATAACTTCTTTGTAAAATTTGGATTCTGCTCTTGTTGAAAACCTAGGACCATCTATACAAACATAAGTACAATTTTTATGCATCTTAAGATGCAAGTTATCTGCGGCCTTGCTTACTGCACCTTGAAGTTCTGGACAAAATGGATCGGCAACAGATATGTGTGTTACTTTGCCTTCCTCAAAAAAGGAATATTTTCTTGATTTTGTAAAATCAATAAACTGTGAAGGTAAGGCAAAGTCACTTGGTCTTAGCTCTTGTTTTAAACTACCTACCGCGGAGGGAGCAATTACTCGTTTTACACCAATTTCTTTGAACGCCCAGATGTTTGCTCTGAAATTGATCAAATGTGGCGGAATGGTGTGTTTTTTTCCATGTCTTGGCATAAAGGCCACCTTTTTGCCTTTGAAAATTCCTACAGTTATAGAATCTGAGGTCTCTCCAAAAGGTGTATTTATCTTGATTTCCCTGCTTTCCGTAAGTAAACCTGAATTATAAATTCCTGTTCCTCCAAAGATGCCTATCTCAGCTTGTTCCATCAATATTTCACCAACGATTCATATCTGTAGTTTTTAATTAGTTCTGAACCCTTTAGTTCAGTTAGTTCTACTATAAACGCAAATCCTTCCACAGTGCCACCGATTTTTTCCACTAGGCTTGTAGCAGCTTTAGCAGTTCCACCAGTAGCAAGCAGATCGTCACAAATAAGTACACTCTGGCCTTTTTTGACTGCGTCACTTTGAATCTCCATCGTTGCATTACCGTACTCTATACTGTATGACATTTTTTCTGTCTTGCCAGGTAATTTTCCTTGTTTGCGTATCATGATCATTCCTTTTTTGTACTTTAACGCCAATGCACAAGCTAATGGAAATCCTCTTGATTCTATTCCTGCAACCAGATCTACATCATTTGATTTGTAGAGTTTGGCAAATTCGTCTACCATAAAAGAAATTGCAGCCGGATCTTTTAAAATTGGACTTATATCTCTAAACAAAATTCCTTTGGTTGGAAAATCAGGAAACTCAATTATCTTTTCCTTAAGGTTCACGTAAGCTAGGCAAGAAGTGGATGTAAAAAGTATTTCTGTAACGGGCTCTGTCACGTCTTCGGTTGTTTTTATCCTGTAAAGATTCGGTTGATGAGTGATTATTGTACAGTTATAGTTGTTTCCACGGTGGAAGTTGCATCTGTTACTTTTATTGTATATGTTCCAGCATCTAGGCCTTGAGGCACTCTCCATATGGTACTATAGGCACCAGTACCTGTTGCCACTATGCTGAGCTTCTGAACCTCAGTTTTGTCTGACTTGAGAATATTTATGATAATATTGTGAGATGCACCAGCGCCGGTACCGCTAATTGTAATAAGTTCATCTAATCTATATGTTGGAGGACTCTTGTCCACACGCACAGTAAGACCTTCCGCACTTGCTAATACTGTGAGATCCTTGCTCATATGATTAAGACCACTTGCTGCATCAATCTTCCAAACTCCTGGCTTGGCATCACTAGGAAACCTAAATGCGCTAGATGTAAAGACTCCTTTTTTGTCTGTGAATACGTTTGCTGTTCTTACCTTGTTGCCATCGGGATCATATAGAGTGATTTTGATTATTATATTTGGACCAGAGTCACCCAAAATTAGAATCGGTGCGCCAGGTAGATATGTATCACTTAATGTCCTAAGATTTACAGCTCCAGAACCAGTCTCCAAACCAACTGAGAACCTTTCTTCCGTTTGAGCATTTCCTCTGGTAAGGACTGCGGTATATACGCCAGGAGAATATCCATTTAAGCTAAAAGCATATTCGTAAGATCCATCAGGACCTATTGTAATGGTATCTGCAATTTTTTGTTTGTCTGATGGATCAACTATAAGTAAACTAACGGTAGAAGATGGTGGTCCTATTATGCTAATGACTGCTTCTTCCGTCGTCTTGTAGTTTAGTGTACTCATTGTCATTAATAACTGAACTTCTGGAGGTTCGCCAACTCCAAAGAGTATTACTTCACGTTCCTCCCCTTGAGTAGCATGCACTATATAGGTACCCTCTCTTGCAGCTTTATCGAGTGGATATTCTAAAGTTATTGTTCCATTAGATCCAACAGTTATAGATTTTGCAAAAACTTCTACTCCGACTGGATCCTCTATTATAAGTTCTATTTCCTGATTTGGTAAAGCAGTACCATTAATCACTGCAGTTTCGCCTGGTTCATAGCTCTGTTTGAGTGGTGATAAGACAATCTTTTGAGTTGTCTCTATAATATATGGATGAGACACTGTGGTCTTACCATCAGTAACACTAATGATATACTCTCCAAATTCGCGGTCTAATGGAACCCTATGGCTTGCAGAATATTTGCCTGTGCTGTCAGCCTGTGTTGTAAAAGTTGTTAAAACTGTCCCATCTGAATCTATGATTGAAATACTGATAGTACTACCAGGACTTGCAGTTCCTGAAATTTGCTTATTCTCTCCCCTATGATATACTGATTCTAAATTTACAGTCAACTGAACATCTTCAGGCAGAATTCTAGATGAAGGTTCTAGGATTCTTATGCTAACAGTTTTTTGATTGCCGTCTTGATCTTTTACTATAAAATCGACTTTACCAGCTTGTAGGCTTTCTGGAATCTTTGTACTAAGGATAAAAGCGCCATTTTCATCAGTAATAAACGACTCAATTTTTTGATCGTTTATATAAAGATCAAAGTTTGCTTTTGGTGTAAAGTCTTCACCAATAATACGCAAAGAAGAACCAACTCTGGGAGTTGATGGAATCATTTTGAAATGTGAATTATCAAAAATAGCAGCATTCTTTGATCTCGCTTCTTCAGCTATTATTCCCTGTTCTGATTCTACTCCAATTATCCCCCCCGATCCTAATTCATCACCCTCTTCATCTAACGCCCTCCATTTAAAAACAGGTTCTGAGTTGTCAGTCTTTAATCCAAATTTTGTAGACTGTCCTGGTAATAGTGAAACAGCAGAAGTAAAGATTATGGTATCAGCCGATTGTTTTTTTCCAATCCAACCATTTT
The DNA here is from genome assembly GCA_050749365.1 of Nitrosopumilaceae archaeon. Classification (GTDB taxonomy): domain Archaea; phylum Thermoproteota; class Nitrososphaeria; order Nitrososphaerales; family Nitrosopumilaceae; genus JBBDNF01. The sequence goes on along the minus strand of JBOGRG010000118.1, from coordinate 6,859 downwards.
CAGTCTTAAAGGATTTGTAATTTGCGTTGTCAACTTCCAAAACTATGGATTTAATATCAAAAATATTTCCTTCATTGTTTTTGTATTCAATAACTGTTATTCCTTGATGGTTTGTCGAAATTATAGTTACAAGTTCAGACTCACTTTGTACTTGTGATAATACAAAAACAGAGAATGAACCAGAAATAAGTAGAGCTAAAATAAGAATGGTTCTAATCAACCGTTCTACCATAATAAAACAAAATCGTTCTCTAAATTAAACCTTAACCATTTTCTTCAAAATTTCAATATTCTGTTAGATTAGTATCAATGATGAGTAAAGTACTAATAGATGCTTCTCAAAAATTTCGATTTATCTTGTATGAGTGATGGTTGTTCAGAAACAATGCTCTGGTTTTGCCTTATTCTTTCTGCAATCAATCTGTATATGGCTCTGAATTGATCTTTTGTTTTGTCAGACAAAAAGTCTGTCTCATCTAACGCAATCTTCTCACAGATATATCTACAAATTTCTTCTGGGTCAAACTTTTCCCACCCCAAGTGTTGGTTTTCTTTCCAAATGTCTTTTAGGTTGTCTATGATACTTTTTCTTCCTCTTGCCATAACCTCTTCTTTTGTGAGATTAGTGTATCCTTCTTTTCTTAGTTTGATCGCGTAGGTTTGGTTTACAGCATACAAATAGTCTTCATCTACAATCAGGTCTTCTATTGCCTGTTTTGGCTGTCCGCCAAGCTCAAAAGATATTATCTGAACAGATTTGAAGCCATTTGCCTGTAGTTGGCCAGCAATCTGGCGTGACTGTTCAGAATTGTCAAGCAGCACAAAAGTATTGTAGCCATGGTTTTTGTAAAATGTGGCAAGTGGCATGACTGAATTCTTGTTATAAGCTGGAACTATGTTGAGTGGATTCATAGAAAGGTTTGGATCTTTTAGGAACTTGTCAAAGGAGTTTAGATACATAGAATCAGACATTGTCTCCACAATTATTACTGGTCTTGAATTGTAACCCATTTCTCTGTCAGAAATTGATTCTACAAGACCTCTAGAAAGACCATAAAGGATTGGAATAAGAGTGTCATCGTCTGCATTCCAGTAATCATAATAGATGTGACTTAGATGTTTTCTTTTATCCAATTCTACTACAAGTAAGTTTCCTAGTGTATAATCAAATATCATAAAGGGTGAGTGCGTTGCATATAGAATTTGGTTGGAACCAGCAAGACCTTTTAGTAAATCAGATATTCCACGTTGTTGAGTTGGATGCAAGTTTCTTGCAGGTTCATCAAGAAGTAATATCGCTTCTTTGAGTTCAGACCTTTGTGTTTCTGCTGCAAAATTTACTATAAATGAGAATGTCCATTTGAATCCTTCTGCTCTTCTACTTAAAAGTCCGGTGTTTGTAACAGTACCATCCTTATGGACATCAGAAATCACAACACTTAGTATGTTTCCAGGGTTGAATCTCAATTCCACATGAATAGGGTCTCCTTTCCATGCTGGATTGAGTCTAGCAGTAAGCTTCCTGCTTGAGGTATGCAAAAGTTTTATCAGTCTTGATGGACTGTTTTGTACTTCCTCAAGTTTATCCATATCAAGATCCGCCAAATAAAATAAGTTCTTGACAGTTTCAGCCTTGTCAAATTCTTCGATATATTCTAACCCCTTTGGTCTTACACCCTTCGTCTCCTTCAAAAATTCGTCAAGGTCGATGTTCCCATAAATCTTCTTGTAGTCTGAAAAGTAGACAAATCTTGGATGGAGTTTTTCTTCGATGAAATTTTCAAGCGTTGAGCGTTCTGTTGTTCCTACAAGTAAGCTGTCGTACGTATGATTTAGATTCTGATAGATTTTTTCCCATTCAGTAATTACTTGTCTTTCTTGCGATGCTAATAGATAGATGCTATTATTGAATTCTGCCATAATGCTGTTAAAGGCATCTCTTGTCCTTGGAGGATGGCCTCCTAGAAATTTAGTGTCAAGTCTTATACGTATAGGATTTGGAATTGTTGATACAAAATCTTGGATTTTTTCTACAAAGTTTTCCCATGAGTTTAGCCTTTTGTCTGCTTCCTCGCTTATTTTTATGTCTCCAAAGTCATATTGAACTTTAGGGTTTTTTTGGGTACGATATATCTTTATTTTTTTAATATCTGCTAAATTCGGAAATCTTTCTCGAATTAATTTTGTTTCTTTTTCACTGAACTCAAAATCTCCTTCGGCTAGTCTTACCTCTGACTTTAATTCTTCAGCCATTTCATCACATAAATCAAGCTCAGAGACTTTGGTATCCCTGTTGAGCAAAGTAAGTGCTTCAAGAATTGTTGTTTTGCCACTTTCATTTTTACCAATGAATGCCGCCAAGTCTCCTACTTTGATATCGCCAGAATCGTGAATACAACGAAATGAACGGACTCTAAACTTTCTTAGTCGCATCTAGCGGCTATTTACTTGTCCTCGATTTAACTTATTCGACAAAATTATCTTGTAATGTACTCAATTGTTTAACTAAATAGATATAAGGGAATGAAAGTGTTAGATAGCAAAATGGCAGTGCAAAATGTAGCTTTGCTTGTTTTTCTTTTTCCAGTTGTGATATCAATGGCATTTGGTGTATTTGTTTTGTCTGATGCTTTGACACAGCCCGACAGGGAGCTTAACATGTGGCAATTTGGTGAATTCAAATTACCGACTCAAACAGGAAATAAGGAAATTCAAATTCAAGGACTTTTGAAAGAATATTCTGCTTCCATGCCAATTGAAGTTAAGATATCGGTTAGTAATCCTGAATTTGACTGCGGTGATCTCTATATCACAATTTATGATACCAAGTCATCTCCAAAACAAGTCATATTGCAAAATGGATTTTTCTCCCAGTGCTTTTTGGAAGGGAACTTGGCTTTGCCAGTAGATGACACATTTTCAGAGAAAATTGACACTCCAGGAGAATATGAAATTGTAGTGGAAATGAACGATAAAAACTACGAAAAGGGCATAACGACTACTGCAAAGTTCAAAGTACAATAAACCAAATGCTATGTTATATATTACTTTCAGATCACTCACCATTTGTAATATAACATGTTGCTGCCATTGAGAGATCTTTATGGTTAAAAAGAAAAACAAGAAGATAATCAAAAAAATCAAGGTAAAAAAGCCCACTGAAACAAAAAAGGCTCAAGACAAAAAATCGGTCGTTGTCAAGAAAGGAATTGACAAAAAGAAAACACTAGACGAAGAATTAGAGGAACAATTAGACGAACAAGAAATTGAAAACTTTGTGATCGAGGGCCTAGATATGGAAAAACTGACTACACGAGCCTGTAATATTGTAGCAGAACGTGCTGATGAGGGCATATTACAAAGTGACCTGTGGAAGAAGTTAAAGCTAACAAGCAGAGACGGCTCAAGGCTAGCTCTCAAGCTAGAAAGACGCAATATAATAAAACGTGAGAAGGTTTTGGAGAATGGTCGTTGGACCTACAAGCTGAAAATTGCAAAAATGCCAGTTAGTACTCAAACAATTGAAGCAGCACCATGCCTCATCTGTCCCGTAGAACAAAAATGCACCATTGATGGAGAAGTCAGTCCAAGGACATGTCCATTAATTGAGCAATGGGTTATTACAGAATTTGTTAATATCAAAAAAACAAAGAAATGAAGCTGCTTGATGCACGACGTGATTATTACAGAAAGCTAGCACATCAAGAAGGATATAGAAGCAGAGCTGCATACAAACTAAAGGAACTTAACAAATCATACAGAATAATTGGTCCCGGTTTCTGTGTTCTAGATCTTGGATGCTCGCCAGGGGGCTGGACTCAAGTTGCAGTAGAACTTGCTGGCAACAAGGGAAAAGTTATGGGGATAGATACTTCTTATGTAGAAGAGATTCCAAATGCCTACATCATAAGGGGAAACATTGAGGATGAATCTATTGTGGAACAAGTCTTTTCTTATTTTGGTAGAAAGGTAAATGCTGTGATTTGTGATCTGTCCCCACAGGTAAGTGGAGCATGGGCAGTTGATCACGCAAAACAAATTGCATTAAATTATGCAACGACAAAAATAATGGAACACGTACTTGAATACAAGGGAAATGCTTTGTTTAAAGTATTTGATGGAGAATACTCTAACGAGTTTAGGGACTTTATCAAAAAGAAGTTTGCTAAGGTTCAGCTTAGAAAGCCAAAGGCAAGCCGCAAAACAAGTAGCGAGCTTTACTTTATTTGCCTTGGCTACAACTCTTAATTTTGAAATAATTGTATAATTTCATCTATTCTTGCATTTGTCCTGAATCCCGACGGATTTAGACTTGTAGGACTTGCTTTAAATCCTTCCTTGTGAAGTCTGTTAATTGCTTTTTCTAGTGGGAATGGAGCAGTTTGCATCTTTCTTGCCACCTCATCAAGTGTAAAATATGTAGCAGGCATGCCTATTTCTTGCTGACATTTTAACAAAGTCTTCTCACAAGTCTTATCTACTACAAACTTTTCCTGTTCTGATAACATAGTATCAACAAATACTTTGTCATAAATCTCTCCTATCCACAACGGTCCAGCTGATTCTATTTTTGCACCACAAATTTCACAAGAATTATTTTTTTCATTTTGTACTTTTCTATGACCGCATTTTTTGCAATGTAAAATATATCCAATATTATCTTCAGGATCTGTTCTTACGAGTACCTTAACATATACTCTGTAATAATGCATGTTGTTTTGTATAAAAAGTGGTCTAATCTTGACGTCTAATCTGCCAGCAACAAGATGAATACATCCAAGAATCAATCTTAGTGCAATTTCATTTCCATATTCTGCCCTTATCGGAGTTCCATAGTATCTTCTTTTGCACGCATCTTGATACAATCCGTGTAATACTGGAAGATCAGTAGCGGTAACTGAAAGAAGACCTCCATGACATGTTGCACGTATTCCGCAATCTAGAAACCTAGATGGGGAGCCAAAAGGATCAATATCAACTATAGCTCCACGATTTTCTCTTTTAGAATGTTGGCTAAGAAATCTACATGCTTCATTTTCTGAAAACTCACATTTGTTAGTGTTGTTTAGCTTTGCGGATCTCATACAAAGCTCAAGAGATTTTGGATTTACATCATTGACAAAAACTTTTTCTACAGATTCTAATTCATTTGCAACTCGAATACTTCTGGCTCCTATTCCTGCAAGGCAGTCAAGAAAAGTTTTTGGTCCCTTGAAATTTTGTAAAAATGCAGAATAGGCAACTATAGAAAAATCTCTATTCAACCTTGCCCTTGGGTTAAAAAAAGCTGGTTGCATTGGAGGCGCATTTGTCTCAAGTGAGTCTTTTGGAACAAGAAGTTTGGTCTTTCCTTCTGTTATTTCAACTATGTTATGCATTTGATCGATTTGCAATTTGGTTCTATTATACTACATAGCATAAAATGGTTTAAGAACGTAAAAAATGCGTTCTAAACGCTCGGGCAAGCCATCGGGGTGGCTGCAAACCCCCTCCCAAATTTTTTAAAAATTAGAAAATAAAAAAGATTTATGGTGTTGTAGAATCATATATTGCTCCAGAGTTGACTGCAGTCACTGGCTTTTTCATGCTGTGTGGGACAATAACTTGTACTGTTCCACTACATGAACCGCCGTTACCATCACTTGCTGTTAGTGTAACTACGTAAACACGTCCATCACCTGTGCCTGATCTTTCAGCTCTTACTTGACCTAGTCCCAGATTTGCGTCAGGGGACGTGTCTCCATCTCCAAGGCCGTTTGTTGGCTCGTCTTGGAATATGCTGGTTATGGCAGTGGTTACTGTGTCGCCGTCTACATCAGATGCAGACATGGCTGCATTAATTAAAACCATCTTGTGGTTTGGTGGCCATATGTATGGAGCTGCTGTTGGTGCACTACATACTGGTGCATCATTGACTGGTGTAACAGTAATGGTGACTAGTGCTATGTTGCTGTCAGATTCACCATCGTTTGCCTTAAACTGGAACGATATTGTTCCAGAAAAGTTTGACGTTGGTGTGTATGTGAATGTTCCATCAGAATTGAATATCAATCCTGTTGGTGTTGAACCAACTATCATATATGAAAGGGAGTCATTTTCAGCATCTGTTGCTATTACTGATGCGCTCAATGAACCATCTTCTAGTATGGTAAATGAATCGTCTTGTGCAGTTGGTGCTGTGTTATCATCATTGATTATGGTGCCCAATCCTTGAGAATCAGAAATTGCTGCATTTGGCGCGCCAGTTGGCAAGGACAGGTTCACAAAGAATGTTTCATTCGGTTCAACCATGGTATCACCAATTATCGAAACAGGTACTGGTTTTGAGAATTCGTTTGCTGCAAATGTTGTTATTGTTGCAGGTATTGTGGTATAATCAGTTCCTTGAGTTGCAGTGCCTGGTGCAGTCATATATGATACTGCGAGTGACATTGGATGGGTCTGGTCAAGTAGGGTTATTGTAAATGTAGCAATAATCGTACCAGAATTTCCTTCGGATACTGTGACATCATTGATCAAAAACACACATTGGTTGACTGGTTCATTTAGAATGATTGGAATGCCAGTGACGGTACCACCACATTTAACGACAATAGTGCCAGAGTTGGTGATTGTGCCAGAGTTGTCGATGGTGCCAAGGTTGGTGATGGTGCCAGAGTTGGTGATTGTGCCTTCGCTGACGATGCCGTTACCAACGGAGTCTGAAATTGTGATAGTGCCAGAGTTGTTGATTGTGCCAGAGTTGGTGATGCCAGTGCTACCATTGGAGTTTGAAATTGTGATTGTGCCAGAGTTGGTGATTGTGCTAAAGTTGAAGATGCCGTTACCACCGGAGTTTGAAATTGTGATAGTGCCAGAG